>CBDUDJ010000134.1:0-6289 GCA_965365885.1 uncultured Gammaproteobacteria bacterium | reverse complement strand
GGCAATCGCCATTCAGCGGTTTCAGCCGGGCACCGGGTATCTCAGCCGCCAGATCTATGCTGTGCTTAAACGGCACCATCTGATCGTCTTTCGGGTGACAAATGAGCGTGGGTACATGGACCTCACTGGCGAACTCGAACCCCTGTTCTGGTTCGGCCAGGGAACGGTAGTAAGCAATTGCCACATCCGGCGCAGCCGAGCGTCTTTGAATCTCCATGAAGTAATCGATCTCCTCCGCCGACGCCCCCTGACCCAGGAACAAATCCGCAAAGAACTTTCGATGACTCTGCTTGCCCCAGCCTGCCTCGATCATCGCCAGGTGCGCCCGGAACTCCTTGCGGTCGTCGTCCGTGTCACGTGGATCCTTAGACACCGCAGAGCCGTAAAGTATCAGATGCGTTACTCGTTCCGGGTGTTTGGCGATGTAACGCAGAGCCGTTCTTGAACCCTCAGAGAGGGCCATCAGGGCAAATTGATCAACCTCGGCCGCATCGATTACCGCTTCGAGATCTTTCAATCGATCTTCTGCGGAAAAATCGGTCGTCGGCTCAGACAACCCCATCCCGCGACCATCGTAACGGACCAATTTGTGTTCAGCAGCCAACTGCTGCCAGAAACTCCGGCCCAGGGGCGAACTCCATTCGGCTTCCAGGTGCGTGAACCAGCCCATCACACGCACCATAGGCCTGCCTTCTCCCGCTACCGCATACGCGATGCGCTTGCCATCGGTCGTGCGGCAGTAGCGAATTTCCTGATCGATCGTCGGCGCAGCCTCCACGGCTTCCGAGCGGGCGGATTGCAACCGCGGCATGAGCCTGCGCGCGCCCGTGATGGCCAGACCGGTCAGGCCTGCAATGGCGAGGATTCCCGAAAGAATGCCTTCATTCTCGCTAATCCAGTCGAGAACAGTTGCGATTAAGTTATCCATCGAAGTTTTTTACCCCAACACATGTCAGAACGCCATCTGATTTGCTCGCCGAGGTCCCGCTAGCAAGTTAATCTCTACGCGGACAGGTTAGCTTCGTGTTGGGGCAGAATTTTATGGAATGGACGATTCAGGATCTCGGTGCCGTTGGCGAATTTATCGGCGCAATTGGCGTAGTCATCACCCTGGTTTACCTCGCCCATCAGATTCGTCAGAACACCTCTCAGCTCAAGCAAAACAGCCTGACCGCAAAAGCTGCCGCGGTGAATGCAAGTAACATCGCATTGAGAGAGACCCGACAGTCCATCTTCGAATCCGCCGAGATGCCCGAGATCTTCCTGCGCGGCAACGAAAACCCTAAAGAGCTCAGCGAGATGGCGATGCTGAGGTATCGGCTGGTCATGCAGAATGTCACCGAGGTGATGGTGGACATCTACACCCAGACTTTGATGACCGGCTTTTCGCCCGAGACCTGGGCTACGCAGGGCGTTACGCTGGTTGAAAGAGTGCTGGGCTGTCCCGGAGGGCAGTGGTTCTGGGAAGAGTACGCGGGTAACTACCCGCCCACCTTTCGCACCGAGGTCGATCGTATTCTCAGCGACTTGTCTCCAGGGCTGCGGGAAATCTAGCGTGATTGCGGAAGGTGACACTATGCAAGCTGAGAAAGAAATACTGAGCCTGATTAATCAATACTCATTCTTGCTCGACACCGCAGACTTCAACGCGTTTAACCGCTTGTTTGAGCATGCCAAGTGGATCGTGGAAGGCAAGGAAGCCGGTGATGATACGTTGGCGAACATAAAGATCTACGCCAACGGAACACCGAGAACCAGACACGTCACCAGCAACGTTGACCTCGAAATCGATGAGTCGCAGGGCAAAGCAAAGGGGCAGTGTTACAACGCTTAGGATTATCCAGACTACCTACCTCACATAAAAAGGGGATGACACATGTCCATTATGGAACTGGGCGCTTTGGGAGAGTTGGTTGGAGCGATAGGTATCGTGGTAACTCTTGCCTATCTCGCAATCCAAATTCGGAATCAGAACAGCGAATCCAGAGTGGCCGCCATGCACGACATCTCTGTCGGGTTTCGAGAAAGCATATCTGCATTCGGGGACCCTCAGATGGCTGAGCTGCTTACTCGAGCTAATTTCACGGATGAACCCTTCTCAGATTCGGAGATGGTGCAACTCATTGTAGCCGTTCAGAGAATACTTCGAGTTTGGGAGGAAGCTTACGGGCAGCATATAGCCGGCCGCCTGGACCTTCAGATCTGGGACGCGATGGGCAGGCAGTACTCTTCGGTTATGGCCGCACCCGCATTTCAAATAGTCTGGAATCTAAGAAAAGACTACTTCAGCGAATCATTTCGTGAGTTCGTCGATGGGTCACCTCGAACTGAATACAAAATCAGATAACCATAAATCAGTCTAACGAGCCGGACCGAATTGTTGATCGAGCCAATCGACAACGGCTGTGTTGAATCGATTCCGCGGAAAATCAAAGTGGCCAAGATTATCGAACAGGAGATGCGTCTTATCCTGTAATGGCGCGCCCAGCAAATCGAAGTAACGAATCTGGCTGGCCTCATACGGGAAAATCGGATCGAACCTTCCAGTGATATAGAGAACCGGCTGCGTGATGCGCGGCAGGTAGTTAACGATGTCGTACATCGGATGCGTGTTGAACAGTGAGAGCACTCCGCCCGATATCAACAGCGCAGCTTTAAAACGATCTTCGACAGCGACGACGAGCGGCCCGAAAATTGCGCCGTGACTGAAGCCGATGTATGCAACCTGGTCGGCTGCGAAATCCTGCCGGGTCTCCAGGTAGTCGATCGTTCTGGCAGCGTCCTGGTACCAATTGATCGCACGGCGTCGTTCCTGGTCGAGGCGGGTGGCTTCAACCTCACTGAATGCCTCAAAACGTCCCAGACTACCCGCCCAGATGGGGACCACCACGGCACGTCCGGTCCTGACCAGAAAGGCGATCTCGTTCTGGAAATGCCATAACGCGGTATTGTTGGGCGCGTCCCGGAATGAGCCGGCTGTCGACATGTAGATCAGACTCTGCAACGCCTTGTCTGTGCGCTTCGGACGACCCACATAGAGAATCAGAATCTCGCCCGAGTCATACTCCAACGACACCTCTTCGACGACAAAGTCACCGAAGTCTTGAGCGATTTTCACGCTCTCCTCGGTGACCTTCGATGCCGCATGGGTAAACTGATAGCGCATGCCTTCAAACGTCGCGTCCGAAACGGACTCGCGAATCGCAGCCGGTAGATCGACGATCAGCCCGATCGGATCAGCAATATCTGCAGAATTCAGCTCATCCAGCGACGCATCCATCAACCGCACACCATTCTGGGGGGATCGATCCAACGCATTGAGGGAATACGCCGACTGGTAGATCCACGGGTAATCCAACCAGGATCCACCGAGTGCTAAACGACCTTGCGAAGTGGCGTTCCAAACCCACTCGCGAACATTCCCCGCCATATCGAGCGTACCCCATGGACCCATGGCACGGTCACTGGCGGATCTCGACCCATCACGGCCATAGTTTCCGGCGCTGGACAAATTTGGCGCAGTGGCAAATTGCGCATCCAACGGGCCCTGTGCGGCACGGCTCCAATGGTGGGCAGTAGGTAGCTGCAGTCCACGATACCGAGCATACGCGTTGGCTTCGTACCAACTGATGCCACCGACCGGCAGATTCTGTGCACCTGTCGGATAGGTTCCAAGCTCCCAGTGTGCTGGTGCGTTGCGGCCTGTGGTATCGACGAACCACTCTTGCACCTGTTGCATTGTGATGTTGCCACCATCTTCGAGCGGTAGATCAAGCCATAGACTTGCATCCGCATAGCCACCATCGCGAACGAATTCATCGAACTGCTCATTGGTAACTTCGATACGGCCAATACTGAACGCAGGTACTTTGCGTGGCGGGCCGCCGTAGGTCAGTTGCAGCGAGCCTTGCAAATTCGCCGCGATAAAAGTTGCTGGGACACGGATCATCTCTGCCGATAGGGTGCCGCTCGCGTTGAGTTCCAGTAGCGGAAATTGTCCGGTTGAATATGTCTCGCCCTGGTTGCCCAGCATGGGTCCTGGATTGGCAACGACAAAGTTTGCGGCATCAAAACCTGGCTTCTGAACCCTCAGTTGCAGCACCCCACGAGGTGCATCGACCTCCTGCAACGGGGTCTGTCCCAGTTCGATCCAGGGTGTGTCTTTGACGTCAAAAGAGCGCATGAAGACTGCGGCCCCTGCTGCCGAAACCTGGGGACTGATAGGTACGACGACAGCATCCCACAATTCCTGAAACCGCTCTTCCCCGACCAGCGGCAACAACTTGAGCTCCCGGGCGATCAGAAACGCCTCACCGTAACGATCCTGTTGCACGAACGCTTCGGCTTCCACCAGCAAGGCATAGTCCGCTGCAAGACCTGCTTGATAGGTTCTCCAGATGAACAACCCGACCACGGAAATTACTAACGTAGCGATGAGAGCGAGCGTCCATTGGGTGCGCCATACACGGACTGGCGCAGGCGCAACACTCGATTCGGATTCGATTGGTTGGACAACCTCTGCCGCTGCTTCACATAGGCGCGCTCGATACGCATCGGGCTCGAGCTCAAATGCGTTAATCGCCTGCTGGTCGCCAATCGAAAGCTTGAGCCCGCTTGTTAACTCAGTCTCTTGAAGGTTTACGATCAGGCACGGCTTATCCAGTTCCTCGGCGAAGTGAACCTCTCTCAGGCAGTTTTTCGACGCGGCTGAGCGAGGGGTAACGAAGAACACAAACAACTGGCACGCCTCGAGGGCGTTAGCCAGATCCTCATGCCACGAATGACCGGGGCTGATACCCTCGTCATAGAAAACGTTGAACCCAGCCGATGTCAGCGAGTCGATTTCCGCATAGATTTGAGCTGAATCGTCATGGGCATAACTGACGAAGATGAAGGGATCGTTACCTCGATAAGGTGTCGGTTTCACCGCAACATGCCGTAATCTCCGCAGATGAGTCTACTCGGAGAGTGGACGGTTACAAGCGCACCAGTTAACTTACGCAGGTTGCGTAGTGAGTCCCAACGGGAGTGATCATCATACGTAGCGGGACAGGACTACTCGTCGCTGGGTTGATCATCTCAGGGTCTCTGCACGCACAGATACCCAGGACGCCGACGGGTCAGCCTGATCTACAAGGAACCTGGTTTTACGGCTCAGCCACACCCTTCGAGCGCCCGGAGGAGTTAGGTCTCAAACGGGCGTATACCAGGGACGAAGCGCTTGGTAAGACACTTTCCATCCTCGAAGACTACAAAGAAAAATCTGCCCCCTCAGACCCCAATCGAGATGCCCCCGAGCGGGGTGCGACCATAGGTCGCGAAGCTGATGATAACTTCAGGACGATCCGCTCGGATCCGAACCTGATCAAGGGTGAATACCGCACTTCCCTGATTATTGACCCACCGAACGGTCAGCTGCCTTATCGAGTAGGTGGCAAAGACATTTACGACCATTGGAAAGACGAAGGCGCTGGAGAGTTCGATGGACCGGAGATCAGGTCGGCTGGAGAGCGTTGCCTGAGTAGCGCTGGACATCTACCACCGATGTACCCTTCGATAACTAACGCCAATATCCAAATCATTCAGACTCCTGAATTCATTGTTATTTACGGAGAGAGGAACGGAGCCCGTATTATCCCGGTGAACGGTGAATTCTCAGCGCATGGTTTCAATCGGTGGATGGGAGAATCTGTTGGGAGATGGGACGGTGACACTTTCGTGATCCGCACCATAAACTTGGATCCGCGACACTCCTGGCGCAGGACAAAGTCGACGGACGGTTTAGAATTGATCGAGTATTTCAATATTGTTTCAGAAGACGAAATACTATACCGGTATGTTGTGACTGACCCTGAAATCTACACCACGAGCTGGACTGTCGAAACGAACTTAGCGAGACGCGCAGCGGGTGAGCACCTTTACGAGTTTGCATGCCATGAAGCAAATTATTCCCTGCCCGCGATACTTCGTGGGGCTCGTTTCAGTGAATCAGAAGCGCAAGAGAATCAGTGACTGGATCGACTGCTGCCAGGATGAGACTAAATAATCTCCAGTTACTCCAGACAGTCGCACTCGTTGCTGCGTCGTGTTACCTATGCCCGGCTGCGGCTCAAATGCCCCGGTTCCCAGAACTCGGCACGATAGATTTCTACGGGTTACGCAGTATTTCGGAAGACGAACTAAGAGATCTATTGCCGTTCAGCGAGGGCGACACTCTCACGCAGGAAATTGCCGAATGGCCAACTTCGGATATCGCTGAATCTCTCGGCTCGGCCCGCATAACGTTCAT
>CBDUDJ010000133.1:0-6372 GCA_965365885.1 uncultured Gammaproteobacteria bacterium | reverse complement strand
GGCCACCTCGGTGTTCAGGTCGGAGCTGCACAATTCGGCGATGGTCATGTCGAGATCGCCCGGGTTGCTGTCAGACACATTGGTGCCAGACACATTGGCGTCAGACAAATTGGCGTCGAGGTCAATGCAACCCCCGAACTGATCCGGGTGTTCAACCTGTAGCGTCCGCGCAAATCCCCAGAAGCGGGTCTGCCACGGCGATACCACGTCCCCGGCGGTGACCGCCTGGGCGCCTTGGGTCACGAACCAATGCCGGGTCGAAATGCCGGCGCGTGAAAGCACTTGAACGACATTCAAGCTGGCCAGCAGGGCGGTGTCCGGTTCCGTTTCGCTGGCATCCATGCCCCACAGATGCACGATCCCGGCTAAGGATTGTGCCTCGTTCGATCCGATGAGGGCGTCGACAGCAGCGGGGTCCGTGGCCGTGCGAACCTGCTGGCCGCGCGCCTGCATTCGCCGAACAAGTTCGACACCGATACCGCCAGCATCCATCAAGACCAACCAATCGCCATCCGTCGAAGGGGTGTCGTCCGGTGTCACCTCATCCTCTTCCCACACGAACTGGTAGAGCCATTCGTCCAGGACATCACTGGTTGCACGGGGTTTGCTCATTGCGCGTTTCAAGCTGAACACCGGAACCGAGCGCAGGGTGAGTTGTTCCACGGTGGCGACGCGTGCCCCGGTGTCATCAAACAGCTCGAGGTCCACCACGCGCGTTTGCCCTTGCTGACGAGCGGTCGCTTTCACCCAGACCGTGCCGCTGGCAGCGTGATCGCAGCTGAACCCGGAAATGCCAACCGGCAGATGGATCTGCTCTGGATCTTCATCGGGAAAAATGGCTTCTGCGATTCTGAAACTCGCATCGGTAATGACGGGATGCATCCGATAGCTGTCACCGGGCAGGTTGGCTTCAGACGGTAGTTCGATACGGGCAAATGCGGTGCCAGACTCATCACCGGGTGCGGTCGCCGGTATGTGGATCTCCTCGATTGCCCGGAAGCGTGGGAAGTATTCAAGACCACGCGTTTCGAATCTCGCGGAAAGCTCGGCGATGTCGACTGGTTCCGGGAAGCCCGCGAGTGTTGACTGGATATCGATCGATGCCGCCGGGCTCGGCAATCGGCGCTCCAGGGTTCCCCTGGTGTGCTGGACCCAGACACTCTCAGAGTCTTCTGTCGATCGACTGCAAATCTCAAAGTCGAAACGGTCCGCATTGGGTGTGGCGATCATCTGTACGGTAACGGGCTCTGCTGACAGCACCAGAGCCCGTCCGATCGATACGTTTATCAGCGCGACCTCGTCCTGCCCGAAAATCGTGCGGGCAACGACCATCGCCATTTCAAAAAACGCGCTGGCCGGAAATACGACGCTGCCGAAGACGCGGTGATCGTCGAGGTACGCCGGGTTTGAGGCGCTCAAGGTCGATTCGAAGATAATGCTGCTGCTTGCGTTGTCGATACGCCGATGTACGAGCGGATGTAGCCGGGGTTTGCTCGCGCCTGTCAATACGACGTCGGTCCAGCAGCGTCGATAGCGCCAGGGATAGTTAGGAAGCGCTACCCTCCCGGGATCGCTGTGTTGATAGAAGCGTTGCCAGTCGATCGCAACGCCGCGCACATGGAGTTCGGCGACGCTGCCGATCAGTGCGGGCCATTCACTATCGGGTTTCAACCCTGGTAACCAGGTTCCATATTCAGGCGGCACGCTGGCGCGGCCAAGTCCGAGCAACGTCGGTCTCGGGCCGATCTCGACAAAGGTCTCGAACTTCTTCGACTGGGCGTAGGCAATGCCGTCGGCGAATCGCACCGCACCGCGCAGGTGCTCCACCCAATAGTCAGGGGTGAGTTGCCCGTCCCCCCACGGCTTGCCCGTGACATTGGAGATGAGTGTCTTGTTCGGCGGGTTGAAAGTTACGCTTGCCGCTATATCCCGAAACTCGTCGAGTATCGGGTCCATCAGCGGCGAGTGGAATGCATGCGAGACTTTCAGCGCGGTCGTTTTCACCCCTTGCCGTGTAAGCCGCTCGACGACGGCGTTGACTGCGTCGCTGTCTCCGGACAACACCGTACTTCGAGGGCCGTTTACTGCCGCGATGGACACCATGGGGTCCAGGCCAATGGCTTCGCGCACCACGTCTTCGTCCGTGGCAGCACTCACCATCTGTCCACCGGCGGGTAGCGATTGCATCAATCGACCGCGCGCCGCGACCAGGCGCAGGCCTTCCTCCAGCGAGAATACCCCCGCAATGCACGCGGCAGCGTACTCGCCGATGCTATGACCAAGCAACAGATCGGGGGTCACGCCCCACTCTTCGTAAACCTTTGCGAGCGAGTATTCGAGCGCAAACAGGGCAGGTTGCGTAAATTCCGTCTGGTGCAGCGCTTCACCCGTCCAGAGAATGTCCAGAAGCGGACGCTCGAGATGGGCTGCGAGCAGGGCCGCGCAACGGTCCATCCACAAGCGAAAGGTCGGGTGGGTTTCGTACAACGCCTTGCCCATGCCGACGTGCTGGGCGCCCTGCCCGGTAAACAGGAATGCCAGTTTGGGGGCGCGGCGACCTATGCTTCCGACTGACGTACCCGCGGGTGTCCCGCCCGCAGCAAAGTCGGTGAGCGATTGCGCCAGCGCTTGTGGATTGCTGGCCATGAATGCGGCGCGGTGCGCAAGGTGGGAGCGACCGGTGGCAGCCGAGAAACACAGGCGCGCAAGACTGACATCGTTTTTGCCCGATTGGCTCTCGGCCGTTCCATTTCCGCCGCTTTCCGGTTCGCAGTGGAGAAGTTCCGCGTAGCGGCTGGCGAGTTCCGGCAGTGCCGACGGAGACTGGGCGGACAGAGTCAGAAGATGGTCTGGCCACACAACGTCGGACTGCGTCGTTGCCTTTTGCTCGTGCATCGCCGTAAGTGGCGGTGCCTGTCCGACGATCAGGTGCACGTTTGTGCCGCTCATGCCAAATGCGCTGATTCCAGCGAAGCGCTGTTCGCCCTCCCAGGGGATATTTTCGGTCGGAACCTCGAGGGGCCAGTCGTCCCACGGGATGTGCCTGTTGAGGTTCGTGCAGTTGCGGTGAGGGGGAATCGTCTCGTGCTGCAGCGACAGCACCACTTTCATCAGACCTGCGATTCCGGCCGCAGAATCCAGGTGTCCGACGTTGGTTTTCACGGAACCCAGGTAGAGAGGTCTGGTTCGTTCTTCACATAAAACGCGAGCGATCGCCATCACTTCGATGGGGTCGCCGAGCGGCGTTCCTGTGCCGTGGGTTTCGACGTAGTCGACCTGGCGAGGTTCGATACCCGCGTCGTCGAGCGCTTCTTGCAGCATCGCACGCTGCGCCGATCCGCTTGGTGTCGTTACCGTGCGTGCGTGACCGTCGTGGTTTACTGCGGAGCCTTGAATGACAGCGAGGACGGTGTCGCCGTCGGCACGGGCGTCACTGAGCCGCTTGAGCGCAACCATTCCGCAGCCCTCACCTTGGCCGAATCCATCGGCATTGGCATCAAAGGTCTTGCAGCGACCGTCCGGGGCCAGGGCTGTCATCTGGCAGATGCCGATGAGGTGCTCGGGGGCCAGTATCAGACTCACGCCACCGGCCAGTGCCATATCACTTTCGCCCAAGCGTAACGATTGGCAAGCGAGGTGCACCGCCAGAGAGGAAGAGGAACAAGCGGTGTCCAGCTGTATTGCGGGTCCGTGGGAATCCAGGATGTGACAGATCCGGCCAGCGGTCAAAGAGCGAAGTCCGCTGAGTTGCGCGTAGCGATCAATCTCCCGATTGTCCGTCGCGTAGATCCGCTGCATGGAGTAGTCATCCCAGTACTGACCAACGAACACACCGGTCTTGCCGCCCTGCAATCTGCTGGGCGCGATGCCCGCATGCTCCAGCGTCTCCCAGCTGACTTCCATGACCAGGCGTTGTTGGGGGTCAAGACTCTCTGCCTCGCGGGGTGATAAACCAAAAAACTGCGGGTCGAACTGGTCGATGTCGTCCAGGAAGTGCCCCTGGCGAACGTACATCTTTCCGGGCACCGGCACCTCAGGGTCGTAGTACGCCTCGACATCCCAGCGATCACCCGGAATGTCGCGGAGGACATCGCGGCCGGAATGCAAGAGTTCCCAGAATTCGTCCGGAGTTCGCACGTTGCCGGGATAGCGGCAGCCCATACCGACCACGGCGATGGGTTCACGCGCCTCCTTGCTATCGTCGCGCACGGCAAGCTCCGCGCGAAGGCGTGTGATCTCGGCGTTGGCTTCTTCGAGGGAAAGTGGTCGGGATGGAGCCGACCGCGTCTGTTCCGACATGCCTTATTGCTCTCGTAGTTTGAAGCGCTGCAATTTGCCGGTGGCGGTCCGAGGCAGCGCGTCAGAGAAGGTTACCCAGCGGGGACGCTTGTATGCGTCGAGCTTGCTGGCGCACAACTTGAGCAATTCGCCTAGCAGTCCGTCTGATGCCTCCGTGTCATCGCGCAAGCAGACAAAGGCCTTGGGCTTCAACAATCCTGCGTTGTCGTTGTGCCCGACAACCGCACATTCAGTCACATCTGCATGTTCGCTCAACACGTTCTCGATCTCGACTGGCGACACCCACAGTCCACCGACCTTGAGCATGTCGTCGCCGCGCCCTTGATGCCAGTAGTAGCCGTCTTCATCGATCGAATATCGATCGCCCGTGAACAGCCATTCACCGCGAAACGTGTGGCGGCTCTTCTCGTATTGATGGAGATAGAAGAGTGCGGTGGATTCGCCGCGCACCATCAGGTGGCCGACCTGGCCGGCCGGAACCGCATTGCCATCGTCATCCACCAGGCGCACGTCGTAGCCGTCAATGGGTTTGCCGCTGCTGCCCGGACGAATAGCGCCAGGTCGATTGGCCATGAATGTGTGGTAGGTCTCGGTGCAGCCGATGGTGTCGAGGATTTCCAGCTCGGTTGCGTCTTTCCATGCCTGCCATGCACTGGCGGGCAGTGGTTCACCGGCTGACAGGCACAATCGGACGGAGCCCAGGTCGTACCGCTCGTGGAATCGGGGTAGCGCGAGTATGGTGCCATATACCGTGGGTACGCTGACAAAGACGGTTGGCCGATGGGTCTGAATCGTCTTCAAGACCCCCGCCGCCTGGCGTGCAGGGCCCGCAGACAGGACGCAGCTGGCACCCACGTACCACGGGAAGATCAGGTTGCCGCCGATGCCGTAGACAAAAAAGAGCTTGGCGACGGAGAACGTCCGGTCCTCTTCAGTCAGTCCGAACACGTCCACACCAGATAACTGTGCGATCAGCGGGTAGTCCTTGTGGGCATGCAATACACCTTTTGGCATGCCGGTGGTTCCGCTGGAATAGTGCAGGGAACAGAAGTCGTCACGATGCGTACGTTCTGCCTCGAGGGTTGTCTCTTCTCCATCAATCCAGTTGCTGAATGTGGTGTAGCGGCTGTCTGCTGCTTCGCCGATCACGATGACGCGCTGCAACGTTGCGTGATTGTCCAGAACAGGTTCGATAGCGCCGAGCAAGCTCTCGTGAACGATCAGCACGCGGGTCCGGGAGTCGCCGAGGATATAGTCATACTCCTCGGTCTTGAGAAGTGTATTCATGCCGAGCGCGATGCCGCCGATCTTGGTGACGGCGAAGAATGATGTCACCCATTCCGGTCGATCAGGACAGAGAATTGCGACGCAATCGCCAAATCGGACCCCGAGTCGCACCAGTGCGTTTCCGGCCTGGTTCACCTGGCGAGAGACCTCGCCGAAGGTCATCGAACCGTTGTCACTGAGCAGTGCTGTCTTGTCAGCGCGAGTTTCGAGGTTGTGCTCGAGGATCTCGCACATGTTGTAGCGCAGCGGGAGATCAGCGGCTTTCATCGTTGCTGCTGGCGGTCATAGGCGGACACGAGTTCGCCGAAAGTCTCCGGGTAGCGATCGCCTTCCAGAATCGCCTGGGGAATGAACCCCAGGTCTGCTTCGATGGCCGTGAGCAACGCCATGAACGCAAGGGAATCCAGGCCAAAAATGTCCAGCTCATCGTCATCATCAATCGCGTCCGGAAACGGCATCGGTGAATGCTTGGCAACCGCTTCCGCGAGCCTGGCCTGAACAATATCTCGTGTACTCACATTCACATCCTCGAGCGATTGGTTAGGAGATTGTCTGAAGAAATTCGGTCGAAACAACCAGTATACGATACGCCCTCGGGAGGTGAGTGCCCCGTCACCAGGCGACGAAGTCTCTACGAGTTGGCTACGACTCGGAGTTGGCGCCCCGGCTCAACTCATCGAGCAGTTCCGCCATCGCCTCGCCTTCGCCTCCGCCGGTCAGCCCACCAACGCCGATACGACGCCCCAGTCGCCACCAGATCCCGGGTGTCCAGGCCGCGGGCATCGA
>CBDUDJ010000132.1:0-6382 GCA_965365885.1 uncultured Gammaproteobacteria bacterium | reverse complement strand
GGGACAGGCACCAATAGGAAATGGCTGACACAGATGAGAGCACAACACCTGATACGTGACAGGCGCCATTGGGATATGGCTGACAAATGCTTGAGCGTTTCGGCTAGGTACTCGGCAGACGAGTAATTAGATATCAGATTAGATCAATTAAGTATCTAATTGATATTTATTACTATTATGCTCTCTTTTTGTCATTGCCGGTTGATTGCCGCAGTTCCTGGAGCACTTCTTCGAGCAGCGTACGGATGTAGCTGACTTCTGCTTTCAGGTCGGCGACGTCTGGTTTCAGACTGTAGCCGAGCGAATCCACCGCCCGTTCCAGCGAAGCAATTCGTTGCTGAATGTTGGCCTGGTCAAACATCAGTTGCGCCATGGACTCAAGTGGCGGTTCAGGTTCAGCGATAGGATGGGTCTCTTGAACGTCCGGCACGATCACCGCAGATTCCGGGTTACCCGACCAGAATTCGACACCGATCTCGTCAGCCACAGCGTTCACGACAATCGCTGTCACCATGTCCTTTTCTTCAAGAAAGCAGTACAGCAGCAATCGATCACAGAGATTGTTGATCCGTCGGGGCACGCCACCGCTGACCTGAAAAATCGCTGGAAACGCTGCTTCTTCAATATGAGGAAACCCCCGCCAGCCCGCACAGCTCAATCGATGTTCGATGTAGGTCTGAGTTTCCTCGCTATCAAGCGGATTGAGGTGGTAAGTAGCAATCACCCGCTGGCGAAGTTGTTCGAAGCCCTCCGAGAGCAATGTGCTGCGAAACTCTTCCTGCCCCAGCAGGAATATCTGCACGAGTGGCTTACCGTCGAGCTGAAAATTCGACAGCATCCGCAGCTCTTCGACGGATTTCGCCGGTAGATTCTGCGCCTCATCCACGATGAGCAACACTCTGCGATTCTGTTTAGCCTGCTGCAGAAAGAGCGATTCGAGATCCCGCAACAACAGCGCCTTGCTGTTTGCGTTGACTCGCAACCCGAAACTGGCAGCCACCAGATGCATCAGATCATCTTCTTCGAGTTGCGTGGTTACAAGATTCGCAACCAGCATCTCTGCCGGGTTCAGATTCTGCAGGAGGGTCTGCACGATTGTCGTCTTACCGGTTCCTACATCGCCCGTAATGACGATAAACCCATCTGCCTGGTCAAGCCCGTACTCGAGAAATGAAAGCGCCCGCCGGTGTTCTTTGCTCGGAAAAAAGAACGTCGCATCCGGCGAAAGCTGGAAGGGTTTGGCGGTGAGTCCGAAGTGTTCTTCGTACATTTCAGCCCCTTTCGCGCCTAATCCTGCGCTTCGAGGTCGTTGGCCATCGAGTCGTCCTGACTCGCTTCCGCACGCCGGCGTCTGCCTTGAGCATACCCATAGCCGTAACCGTAGCCGCCGGATTCCCGATGACTGGTCTTGTTCAAAAGCATGCTCACGTTGGCACAGCCTTCGAGCTGTTGGACTGCCTGGCCAACCGCATCCTGCGGCGTTTTATTCGCCTCGACAACGACCACAACCTGGCCCATATACCGCGCCAGCACAACAGCTTCAGTTGTTGCCAGGATAGGCGGTGCATCAAAAACAACGATCCTGTCTGGATCTGCACTCGCCAGCCGTCTGGCAATCGTTTCCATCAAATCGCTCGCATAGAGTTCATCGATATGATCCGTGTTACCGCCGGCAGGCAGGATGCTCAGCCGCTCCACATTCGACGTCAGCACCGCGTCTTCATCGATGTAGTTCGTCTCGTGCAACAGATCAGACAGGCCGCGGTGCGTCTGAATCTCGAGCTGCCCTGTGATATCTCCTTTACTCACATCGGCATCTACCAGCAGCACCCGACGGTCGAGTTCCGCCGCCAGACTCATCGCCAGATTAATAGCGATAAACGTCTTGCCTTCTCCCTGTAGCGCACTCGTGATCATGATGAGATTCGCCGGAGTCTCCGCGTCATCCTTGGCCCGGCTTTTCTGAATATTCAGCAACAGCGGCCGTTTGATCCGGCGCATTTCCTGAGCCAGCTGCGATTTTCCTTCACCCGGTCGCAAGTATCCTTTCGCAACGAGATGCGTCAGATCGATATCGCAGAATTGTTCAGGTGCTCGGGAGAAACCCTGCCGCTTACCCTGCATGACAGGTTCCGCCACAGGACTTTCAGCGCGCTCAGGGCTCGCACCAGAAGCTCTGTTCTGTTCGACGGTCGACTTGCCACGCGCAGCGAGTTTCGCCGCTGCTTTCTCGATCGTGCTCATAGTTCCGGGGCGCTCATTCATCGTCTGGAAAATAGATCCGCAAAATTCTAACTGGTAAGACCGATTGGTTCTGTAAAGCCTTGTAACAACAGGGATCTTACGCGAAGTAAATCGTAGGTAATCGCCGAATCGTACTACAACCGTCTCACAGTTTCCCACGCGCCGATTGGGGCATAATGGCCCGCGATTTTCGTCACCGGAATCTGATGGGATGGGCGTTCACGTTATGCAATTACCAGATGTCAACGTAGCTGTCATTGGCCTGGGATACGTCGGGTTACCGCTCGCCGTGGAAATCGGCACACGTTACCCGACCACGGGATTTGACGTCAACGAATCGCGCATCGCAGAACTGCAAGCTGGCCGAGACAACACCCGGGAAGTCGTATCAGCCGATTTCTGCCGCGCGCAGCAACTGACCTTTTCTGCAAACTGTGCGGACTTGCAGCAAGCCAATTTCTATATCGTCACGGTCCCAACGCCGATCGATCGCTTCAAACGACCTGACTTCAACGCGCTCATCGCAGCGAGTAAAACCATCGGCGGCGTAATATCCAGAGGCGATATCGTCGTGTATGAATCCACCGTCTATCCGGGTGCGACGGAGGAAGTATGCGTGCCTGTTATCGAACAGGTTTCAGGACTGAAGTTCAACGAAGACTTCTTCGCAGGTTATAGCCCAGAACGTATAAATCCCGGTGACAGAACCCGCCGATTGACGGACATTACCAAAGTCACCAGCGGCTCGACACCGGAGATCGCCGACTTCATCGATGCTTTTTACAGTTCATTTATAACGGCCGGAACTCATCAGACATCGAGCATCAAAGTCGCCGAAGCTGCGAAAGTAATCGAGAACACGCAGCGTGATCTGAACATAGCTCTGGTTAATGAATTGGCACTCATATTTGAAAAACTCGACCTCGATTCGGATGAAGTGTTGCAGGCAGCCGGTACCAAATGGAATTTCCTGAACTTCAGGCCAGGGTTGGTCGGCGGTCACTGCATCGGCGTTGATCCCTACTATCTGACATTCAAGGCGCAGGAAGTCGGCTATCACCCTGAGATCATACTTGCCGGACGAAGAATCAACGACGGCATGGGCGTGCACATCGCAGATCGAATCGTAAAACTCATGACCCGTCAGGGAATTAATGTGGTTGGTTCACGCGTTCTCGTACTGGGCCTTGCCTTCAAAGAAAACTGCCCCGATATTCGAAACACCCGTGTAGTGGATCTCATCAACGCACTGAAATCATACAACGTTCAGGTCGATGTGCACGATCCGTGGGTCGACCGAACCGAAGCTGCAGATCAATACGATATCCAATTAACCGAATGTCCCGCCGCCCTCGCATACGACGCTGCCGTTTTAGCTGTAGCCCACGGTGAATTTCTTACTCTGGGTTGCGACGGCATAAAACGACTTTGTAAAGAAGATCACGTCATCTTCGACGTAAAACGCGTGTTCCCAAAAAATGAAGTCACGGCGCGTCTGTAAATGAAAGTGCTCGTCACAGGTGCCGCGGGTTTCATCGGCTCATTCACCAGCCACAAACTGCTTGATCGCGGTGACACCGTAGTCGGTGTCGACAATCTGAATGACTACTACGAGGTCACGCTGAAGCAGGCGCGCCTGGATCGCCTGTTGGTGCGTGACGATTACACACATAAAAAAATCGATATCGCAGATAGATCCGCTGTCGAGGAAGTCATTCGCAGCGAAAAGCCCGATCGAATTGTCCATCTTGCGGCTCAGGCAGGCGTGCGCTACTCGCTGGAGAACCCGCATGCCTACATCGATGCGAACATCATCGGATTCCTGAATATCCTGGAAAGCGTCCGCGCTCATGGGATCGAACACCTGGTTTACGCATCGAGCAGTTCCGTTTACGGCAGCAATACCAACATGCCGTTCTCCGTGCACGACAACGTCGACCATCCCGTCAGCCTGTACGCCGCAACAAAAAAATCCAATGAACTGATGGCACACACCTACAGTCATCTCTTCGATATCCCGTGCACCGGCCTGCGCTTCTTTACCGTGTACGGTCCCTGGGGCCGTCCGGACATGGCGCTGTTCAAATTCACGAAACAGATCCTTGCCGGTGAACCTATCGATGTCTACAACTACGGCCACCATCGACGCGACTTCACCTACATCGAGGACATCGTCGAAGGCATCGTCCGGATCCTGGACCGCGTGGCTTCGCCGAATTCCGACTGGTCTGGAGATGCACCTGACCCACACAGTTCATCATCGCCCTATCGGCTGTATAACATTGGCAGCAACAACCCGGTCGATCTGCTGAAGTACATCGAGGTTCTGGAGCAGACTCTGGGCATTGAGGCAGAAAAGAATCTGCTGCCCATGCAACTGGGTGACGTGCCTGAAACGTTTGCCGATGTCGATGATCTGATTCGTGACGTCGGCTACAAACCGACTACACCTATCACCACCGGCATTCAGAATTTCGTCGCCTGGTACAAGGCGTACTATCAGGTAGACGACATCGCCCACAACGTCAGATGACACTTGAAAACCTACAGGTCCTGAGCTTCGTAATAGGCTGTCTCGCCTATGTTGGACTTGCAATTTTTTGCATCGTCACATGGGTTCGCGGCATCACCGGACGAGCTGCGTTTCTTGCCGCGGCAGCAACCCTTGTTTTCGTCGCGGTCCTCGGGGTAACTGGGGAGTCACGCTGGTCCAGCGGTGTCGAACATTTCGCGCTCTTTACCTGGATCGTGCTATTGGTCAGAGCGATCGGACTGAATCCGCATAACTTCACCTCTGTCGAGTTACGCACAGTTTCTGTGCTGATTACGTTCGCCGGTGTGCTGATGGTCGCGGGCGCGACCTACGCATGGTTTCTACCACCAATCGCTTTCACTACCCAAAACGAAATCATTACACCACTGTTTATCAGCGAACTCCTGTTATGTGTCTCCGGTCTTGTCGCGGTTGAACAGCTTACTCGCAATACCCGATCCGATTACCGGTGGCGACTGCGCTACCTGAATATCGGGCTTGGCATGATGTTCAGCTACGGAATCTTCCATAGCGCCACCACGTTGTTCTTCGGTATGCATATCCCACTGCTGAGCATCGTGCAGCCGACGATTCTAGCGATTGCGGTTCCATTCATAGCAGTGGCATCGCTACGCAATCGTGAAAACCAACTGAAGTTCAACCTTTCCCGGGAATTTGTCTTTCGCACCGGTGTGCTGATTGTAACCGGCAGCGCGCTGCTTCTGATGGGCCTGGCTGGCTACTACCTGAAACTGTTCGGCGGTGACATCGCAACGGCTGCAGCGATCTTCTCCGGAACGTTAGTAGCAGTCGCGATATTCGTCATCGCCGGTTCAACACGATTTCAGTCGCGTGTGCGGCGCTTCATCGCCGAAAATCTTTACGATTCCAAGCACGACTATCGGGCCGAGTGGGCTCACGTGAGTCGGCAACTAACAGAGCCTAACCCGGACTACAATCTCGGCCAGCAGTCGATCCGGTCTTTTCTGCGAGTGCTTGATGCATCCGGCGGCTGCCTGTGGCGGTTGACCGATGAGCAAAACTTTGTGCCTATAGCCAGCATGCATGTCAGTTGGGATCAGTCGTTGCCACCGCAAACCAGCGAGAGACTCGTAGCACTATTCCAGGAGCACGATTGGATTATCGATGTAGAGGATCCGACAACCGAATCAGGCCAACTCGTGGGAGAAGAACTTGCGGGGATGCAGGGACTGCGTTTCGTCATTCCGTTGTTCGTTGATCAGCGTTTGTTCGGCTTGATTGCCATCAATCAACCGCGTCTGGCGACCAAGCTGTCCTGGGAGGATTACGATATTCTCAAACTGATTTCCAATCAGGCCGCTGGATTTCTGGCGCTACAGCATGCTGACAACATACTCAGCGAGTCCCAGAGATTAAACGCACTCAATCGCGTGACTGCCTTTGTCGTGCATGATGTGAAGACGATCTCCGCCCAACTTTCGCTGATGGTGGAAAACGCGGAACGTCACAAATCCAATCCTGCGTTCGTCGAGGACATGCTCAGGACCGCAGACAACGCTGTTGAACGGATGCAGAATCTGCTTGGTCATCTCGATACCAGTAACGCCCCCAGGTAATATGAGA
>CBDUDJ010000131.1:0-6386 GCA_965365885.1 uncultured Gammaproteobacteria bacterium | reverse complement strand
TTCAAGGTGCCCGCCGCAGTCAAATTCAATTCAAAGGGCGAGTTGCACGTGCTGGACACAGCTGCAGATGCGGTGATCCGGGTGACCGGTCTTACGCAGCACGTCGTGGCGAAGCTCGTCCCGGGGCTTGATAACCTCGCGTTTGACTCAGCGGACAGGCTTTACGTTTCCAGCTTCACGGATGGCGCGGTTTTGCGGGTTGAAGATGATGGCACTTTGACTGAACTGGTTACCGGTGGCATGGCTCACCCGGGAGGTATCACGGCCATTACCCGGGGAGGTGTCACGGAACTCGTTGTCGCGGATCTTCACTCCATTCGCGGTTTCAACATAGACAGCGGAGCATCAACGTTCACACAACGAAACGTTCTGGGTATGGGTGCGCTTGGTAGTGCCCTGGCGGTCGCTGCCGATGGTGAAAACCTGATCCTGACCGCGTGGACCGATAACAACGTTCGAGTCTGGGATCCGGCTGCAGAGACGACCCTGGAGCGATACGACAATCTGTCGATGCCCGTGAGTGCGGTTCGCTACGCAGGTGGGATTGCAGTTGCTGAGCACGCAGGTGGCCGTGTGCGTCTGATTGGTGGTGAGCGCTCGCGCCTATTCGCGGAGGGGCTCAACGCACCCACAGCATTGCTGACCGATGGCGACAGACTGTGGGTGAGTGATCGTAACGATGGCCGCGTGCTCCTTATCGCGCAGGGTGGAGAACCAGTCGAGCCGGTCGTGATTGCGGAGGGGATTGCATATCCGGAAGGGTTGGCAATGTGGCGAGATGAGGTTCTGGTGCTTGAGGGGGAGACAGGTCGAGTTCTCGCGATTGACGATGAGGGCGTTCGATTGCTTGTCACAATTGGTGTGGGCTCACCGGCAGCCTCTGCCGCACAACCACCGTCCATGATATTCAACGATATCCTGGTCGTTGGTAACGTCCTTTATGCAACGGACGAACTCAAGCGTCAGATCTACGCAGTGCCACTTAATTGAACTGTTAGTAAGCAGGAGTAGGAAAGATGGAAGATGTCTTTATTGTGGAAGCTGTACGCAGTCCTATCGGCAGGCGCGGCAAAGGTCTGGCCGGGCTCATGCCGGCTGATCTGCTGGGTGCCGTGCAGACGGCCGCACTCGAGCGTAGCGGAATAGCCCCGGAGCAGGTCGGTCAGATTATCGGCGGCTGTGTTTCCCAGGTTGGTGAACAGTCGTTCAACATCGCGCGCATCGCCTGGCTGTCGCAGGGGCTGCCGGAAGAAATTGCGGCAACGACCGTGGATGCGCAGTGTGGATCGAGTCAGCAGGCGACTTCCATGGGTGTGGCGATGATAGCCTCGGGCATGGAAGACATCGTCATGACATGCGGTGTGGAGATGATGTCGCGCGTGCCGCTGGGTTCGAACATGAAAGACGGCGTGCCCATGGGTGAGAGTTACATGTCGCATTATCAGCCGACGAGCCAGTTCCAGGGTGCGGCGATGATTGCCGAGGAGTATCAGATAACCCGCGCCGATACGGATGCATTCGGTCTGCGCAGTCAGGAAAAGGCCATCCAGGCATGGGAAGAAGGGCGTTTTGATCGCGAGATTGTGCCGATCGAAGCACCGGTGCTGGGCGATGACGGTAACGCTACCGGTACGATGCAAATTATCGGCAAAGACGAAGGCTTGCGTGAGACGTCGCTGGCGGCGTTGGCGGCGCTCGACCCGGTGCAAGGTCAGGAACTGCATACGGCCGGCACGAGTTCGCAGGTCTCCGACGGTGCGGCCGTGGTCATTCTGGCGAGCCAGAAAGCCGTTACCGAGTTGGGACTCACCCCAAGAGCGAAGATCACAGCAACCACGCTCGTGGGGGTTGATCCGGTCACCATGCTGAAGGGACCAATACCCGCAAGTCGTAAGGTGCTCGACCAGACGGGCCTGACAGCCGACGACATCGATGTGTTCGAAGTCAACGAAGCCTTCGCTTCAGTTGTCCTTGCCTGGCAAAAAGAAATTCAGCCCGATCCCGAAAAGGTCAATCCCAATGGCGGTGCAATCGCACTGGGCCACCCGACAGGATCTACAGGTGCCAGACTGATCACGACCGCGCTGCACGAACTTGAACGCAAAGATGGCAGGTATGCCCTCATCGCGATGTGCTGTGGTGGTGGTCTGGGTACCGGGACTATCCTCGAGCGGGTCTGATGAGTATCAAGATCGGAATGCATGCCGGGCCGCAGGATTTATCCTTCGACGATGTAGCCAGGTTGTGGCAGATCGCAGACGCTGGGGGCTTTCACTGGATTTCGGTGTGGGATCACTTCTACGCCAATCCGTTGCAGGACCGCAACAATCCCTGCTTTGAGGGTGTGGCTGCGATGGCAGCACTTGCTGCGATGACAAAAAATGTTCGCGTGGGTTGCCTCGTTTTCTGTGCGTTGTTTCGCAGTCCCGGTGTGCTCGCGAAAGCTGCGACTACCATCGATCATATTTCCGGCGGTCGGGCCGAGATCGGCATCGGCGCTGGCTGGTTCGAAGAGGAGTTCCGCGATTTCGGCTATGGTTTTCCGTCGCTGTCGGCGCGCCTCGATCAGCTCGAGGAAGCGCTCGCCATCATTCGCTCGCTGTGGCACGACGAAGAGACGAACTTCAAGGGCAAGTACTACGAAGTAAGTCATGCCGTTTGCAGTCCGAAGCCGCTGAATCCTGAGATGAGGCTGTGGGTGGGTGGCCGCGGTAAGCTGCGGACACCGCAGATTGCTGCGCGTTACGGTGATGGTTTCAATATGCCGTACCTGGCGCCTGGCAGTGTTGCCAACCGGCTCGAACGCCTCAGCCAGAGGTGTGACGAGATCAAGCGGGATCCCGCTGAGATCGAAACGAGTGTCAATCTGGGGTTTTATCTGGGCGACCGGCAACCCGATGTTAATCCGGAAGGCAGTCTGGTGGGCTCGGCGCAGCAGGCAGTTGATCGAATAGGCGAATACGTGGCAACCGGCATTCAGGGATTGAATATTGCCATTCGCCCGCCAGTCGATTGGGATGCATTGGATCTCTTCATCGAGGACGTCATGCCGGTGTTCAACGCATAGATTCGTCCAGCCGCGATAAATCTATCCTAAGGGGGCAGAGAAACCCTGTTATGAGGGTGCTGTGACCGTATCGGGCACCCAATTGCCATGGAATCCGTAGGGCACTCTCACCGGCAAGTGAACCTGGGCCAGAGCCGGACGCGACAAGTCCTGGGCATCGAGGATGAGCAGTTCACTGGCATCCTTGCCGGCATCATATACATAGGTCATCAGATACCCATCGTCTTCGCCCTTTGCACCTTCCCTGGGGATGAAGACAGGTTCAGCGCTGTGGCGCCCCGAGCCGAGATTGAATTCCGTGGTCTTGCCGGAATGCATGTCGTGTTTGTAAATCGCCGGGAAACTATAGTCGTCCACCGCTACTGCATAGCCGAACTGGTACGGTTTGCCATTGAGACCGGGATGGCAGCGGGGAAACTCCTGCGGTCTCTCATCGACGATCTCTTCATTCACGGTGCGAAGTTTTGGATTAATTGTCCAGCGGTCCAGGCGCGGCAGACTGTCGCCAAACGGCCCCCTGACGTCCTCATCAAACATACGATCGTAGCGCACGATGTCGATGACAACGTTGCCATCACTATCTTCAAATGCATTCATCGGATGGTATGCATAGTTCGGTTTGACTGGACTCCAGATGATTTCTTCTGCCTCACCATTGCGTGGCAACAGCCCCACCCGAGGTTCATGATCGTTATCCCAGCGGAAGGGGAAACTCGCACCGGTACCCACAGCAAGCCAACTCAGCGTCACGGGCAGGTCGTATATCACTGCATAGTTTTTCGTCAGGCTCATATCGTGGATCATGCTCATGCCGGGCATTGGAATTTCAAGTTCATCCGCCCACTCACCGCCGGAATCCACAACAACATAGCGAATATGATCGCGCAGATTCGCCCAGTCGTAGCAGACGGCGTGTAGTTCACCCGTATCCGGATCGAGCTTCGGGTGTGCCGTATAGCCGGTGCCTATGGAAGAGTTGTCGCCCAGTGAATCCAGCGTATAGCTCATGTCACAAGGCAAACCACCGGATTCAACGATGGCCAGGGTCCTGCCGCCATGTCCGATCACATTGGTGTTCGCGCTACTGCCACCAACATATCGGTTGCGATACCACTCTGCCTTGCCTTCATTGAGGCGTAGCCCATGAACCATGCCGCGTCCGGTGAACCAGTGATAGCCTCCCAGATCTTTCTCATCCATGGGATTAGGCCCGTTGCGCAGGAAACGGCCCACCAGATCTTCAGGTATGGAGCCGGTTACCTGCAAAGCGGTTAGCGTGGACTCGACGTCCACTGGTCCAAAGTTGGCTTGCAGGTAAGGATTGGCCTCCGAACTCGACGCTGAGCAGGAAACAAGCCCAGATGGGATAAATGGGAGTGCTAATCCGCCTTTTAATAGACTGCGTCGTTTGATCATGTCGATCCTCATGCGTGAAGTGTGTATCCAGAGGGCGAGCAGGTTACTACGAGAGGCCGCAATAATCCCCCATCAAATAGCAGCTTAGATATCAGCGGCTTAAGAACCTATTCGAACTCTGCAGCTATGCGCGCGGCCGTTTGTTCCATGTTTGTCAGGTGGACGCCCGATTTATTCAGATCATAGCCGGTCAGATTTACCGCACGGATCAGATAGCGATACGGTGTCTGCGCCGTACGCGTATCGACGTCGATGATGTTGATACAACAGTTGTCCTGCTCAATGGACACATTTGCCTGCCATTGCATTCCCAGAATGTGGTTGAAAATCATTCGGTTAACAGCACCGTGAAGTACCAGCAGTAGAGTTCGCCACGATGCGTCGGCGACGATCGCATCGAATGCGGGTGTCACGCGCTCCGCAAAGTCAGAGAATTTTTCGCCGCCGAGAAACCGCGCGTCGGGTGCACCTGCACCCGCCCAGGGATTTGCGACATGGGCAAGCCATTTGCCGCGCTCGCCGCTTGCATGGTCAGGACCGCCGATGCGGATTTCCTCGAGTTGCTCCATGATCTCGAGCCGGGGAAGCTCTCTGGCAGCGAGAATGTGCTGTGCGGTTTCTACAGTACGGGGCAGTCCCGAGCAGATCGCCCGATCGAAGTTCACGCTGGCGAGGACCGCGGCCTGTTTACGTGCCTGAATCCGTCCGTTTCCGGTGAGTTGAACCGCTCTTTCATCGTTGGTCACTGAGCCGTCTGGCTCGATGTACGCTGCTTCACCGT
Organism: uncultured Gammaproteobacteria bacterium; assembly: GCA_965365885.1. GTDB lineage: Bacteria > Pseudomonadota > Gammaproteobacteria > Pseudomonadales > Azotimanducaceae > SZUA-309. The sequence continues at coordinate 1,122 of CBDUDJ010000131.1, read as the reverse complement.
GGCGCAGGAGATAGATTCGACGACGGTCCGGCAGGGTGTACAGGCTCATCGATGCAGTTGCGCGTTCATACAACGCGCTCCTTTATGAAAGATTCTATCGTCGCTTCGCTGAAGCCGAGATCTGTCAGTATTTCCTGCGTGTGCTCGCCGAGCCGCGGCGGTGGGATGTCGGTGGTGGGCCCATCCTCCGCGGTCTCGTAGCCCGCCCGGACCAGACGGGTGTTCTTGGCTGGATCGACCGGCGAAGGAAATTCGATGAACGTCCGGCGGTGCTGGAACTGTTCATCGTCGACGACTTCGGCGTATGAGCGAATGGCAGCTGCCGGTACGCCACGGGTGGCAAATTGATCGAGCCAGTGAACGCTGGCTTCTTGTAGCAGGATTTCGCTCAACATCGAGTAGGTTTCATCGTAGTGCGCGATTCGCGCAGGACCGCTACTGAAGCGGTCATCCGCATAGGCCTGCGACAGGCCCAGGACGTCAAAGAGGCTCGCAACTTGAGGTTCACGCAGCGCGAGGATGTTGATGTGGCCGTCGGCGGCTTCGAATGCGTTGGCGGTGGGATGGCCGGTTGGCGAACGATTGCCGATGAGTTGGGGTGCTTTGCCGGTCGCCAGATAGTTCGTGATCTGAATCGTCTGCATGACGATAGCCGTGTCCATCATAGCGACGTCGATTCGCTGGCCCTCGCCTGTGGCGAGCTTGCGATACAGCGCCGCAGAAATCGCGAAAGCGGCGTTAAGTGCTGTCGACATGTCCACGGGCATGTACCCGGTTCGGGTTGGCCCGGTAGCGGGATAGCCCGTGATCGACATCATTCCGGAGTCCGCCTGTATGGCACCGTCATAGGCGGGCACACCGGCTTTCGGACCGGGCTGGCCGTAGCCGGAAATCGAGCAATAAATGAGATCAGCTTTCAATTGCCGCATTGCGGTATAGCCGAATCCCAGACGGTCCATGACGCCAGCCTTGAAATTTTCAACGACCACATCTGCATCCTGCACCAGTCGCTGCACTATCTCTTTTGCGCCGGCTGATTTGAGATCGAGTGTGAGGCTGCGCTTGCCCATGTTGCACGTCATGAAGGCGGGTGACATGCCGGCGGCTGCATTCGTGGCATCG
>CBDUDJ010000130.1:0-6450 GCA_965365885.1 uncultured Gammaproteobacteria bacterium | reverse complement strand
TGCCATACAGCTCCACCACCGATAGTGAACCGGTGTTTTCCTGCAGCACGTCCACAAACGCTTGGGCAAACACTGAATGACTGGCTGTCGTTTCGTCTGTTTCGTCAACGACGACCATCGGTTGCACATCTCCTGAGGACAGCACGAAACGGCTGCGGCGTTGGAGCTTTACGCGCATCTCCTTCTCGCTGAATTCCGGCATCTGTAGTACCGGACCGATGGGCAGATCCGTGGAGAAAAGTCCACCGTAGCTCGAATCGGCAATAATCAAGGCTCTTTTTGCCACGGATGCATCCAGATGATCGGTAATCCACCAGTTGTCTACCCAGTTTGCATCCTGCTGCGGGTTGGCGTTCGTCGGCATCCAGTATCCCTTCATCCTGGCCTGATCCGTTTCGGCCAGCCGTCCGTGACCGGCAAAGTAAATGAGGATGTTGTCATCTTTGTTCGCAGCAGTTTCTATGGTGTAGATTGCAAGCTTAATTTCTTCTTCGTTCGCATCGAGCAGAAGCTGTGTTGAGAACCCGTACTTTTCCTCCAGCAATTCGGCGATCATGGCGGCGTCGTTTCTCGGTGTCTGCAGAAATGGCAGCCACTGGTAGTCGGTGTTGCCGATGACCACTGCGTAGAAACGACCGATCTGGCGTTTGCGCATCAGACGATTCGGCAGCTCGGGAAAATCAAACTGCGGAGGTGGGGAGTCATCCGCTTTCGGTAGCACCTGAACAGTAGGCAACTGGGCGAGGGATGCTTCCTTTTCCTCCAAAGATGCGGTGAGGTCTTTGATCAGACTCTCCAGCACTGCGACCGTGCTGGTGGATCCTGCCGTGGATTCCTCCGCCTGACGCAGATCTTCGACCTGTTGCCACAATACGTCTCTTTGAATCGAAACCGATTCCAGCTCTGTGGCCAGACTCGCGCGCATTGCCTCGATTTCCTCATAGGCCGTGGAGGAGAGCATTAGACTGTCGTTGTCCAACCCCGAGGCTTTGCGATACCAGTTGAGCGCTTCGATAAGGTCCTTTTCCACGCCGAGACCCTTCTCGAAGAAGACACTCATCGAATACAGTGCTTCCCGGTGACCCTGGGCCGCTGCCTGGGTATACCAATAAGCGGCCTTTTCGTAGTTAGGTTCCGCGCCCATTGCCCCTTCGTAGAGCAAGCCGAGACGATGTTGCGCGTCTGCATCACCTCGTTCGGCGAACGGCAGCCACTGCTCCATCACAGAATCGGGTTCTGTGGGGTCGTAGATTTTGAATGTGCCACCGAGAGACGCGCACTCGAACTGAGTCAGACGGGCCATTCGAGGCGGTTCCTGATAGACGAAATTGCGGCCCATCTGTCGTACCGAGCCTTCTACGATACAATCGACCACTTCCATTTCTGAGAGCTGAATTCGGCCCTCGACTGCATTGAGCTGCGCACTGACACAAGCGAATAAGCCGAGCAGGACGCTTGATATCCTGTTGCTGACAAGTTTCCTATCGTTGAGCTGGTTGGCTGGCTGCACTGCCTTCTTTCCTATGCAAGAGTCTCCTATGCAGGAGGACCCGGTGCTCGGGCATCGCGAGACTGTAACCTATTCCGGTCGGAAATTAGATAGACAGACTGTCGTAACTTCACATTTTCAGCATGTGGTCTTCAGCGATCGCGCGCGCAGGTCGGATTCGGCGCATCCCACCTGGCTGTTCCTGGATGGTGATGGCAATTCCTGGTTGCGAAATGGCCGGGTTGCCGAAGATCCGACGCCGACGAATCCCGTGGCGCTGGAGCTCATGGCGCTGAATCCTACGCCTGCCGTATATATCGCGCGCCCCTGTACGTTCGGAACCCTGCAGTTGGACAATGCCTGTGATCCGGCCGTGTGGACGGTTGACCGCTATGCCGGTAAAGTCGTCGACAGCCTCTTCGACGTCATGGTTGGCTTGGGGTTGTTGGATGTTCCGGTCGTCGTTGTCGGTTACAGCGGCGGGGGAGTGCTGGCACTACACCTGGCGGCACGGCTGCAAAACGCCGTTGGCGTTCTTACGATCGCTGCGAATCTCGATGTCGATCGGTGGCTGAAGCACCACAGTTACACAAAGCGATTGCTGGAAAACTTGCCTGCCTCGCCCTTGCCTCTGCGCACAACTCTGGTTCAGCTGCATGTCTTTGGTAACTCAGATGACAACGCACCCTATTTTTTATCTGCTGAGTTGCTTGCTCGGGACCCGAACGTACGGGTCAGGCGTTTTAGCGGTGCGAATCATGACTGTTGCTGGTCCGAACTATGGCCGGCGATAGCCGCCGATTTTCAGCAGCTGATCAAAGCGTCCGACCCCATTCGTTCGAGTTCTTCCGTCCGATAACCGCTCGCATGCAGCGCACAAGCCGGTCCACGCAATTGACTCAATACTTCGATTCTGGACATTTGCGACGTGTCACGTAACAACATCTCGTCGGTTTTCTCTACCACAAATTCGTTGAGCGCCTCGGAGGTGGGCGATGCCGTCAGTGCAGCGGAAAAATCTGACCATGCCAGACTGAATTGCGATGGCTTGGCCGGGTTTGCAGCGCGAACCTGTTGCACCAGTAATTCGGCCGCATCCTCGAGATAGGGATTGTGTTGCAGGGCATCCACCAGAGCCTGGCGCGCATCGCCTTCGTTGCTTTCGAGCCATAGCACTGCCTCTTCATGGCGGCCTTGCGCGTACGCCTGATCTTCGGGACTGACGGATATCGCTGCTTTGCCGATCTGTTCGCCGATCTGATTGGAGGCGATGAATCCGACGACGGAGACAACGGCGAGAACCGCTACGATCAGAAAGCGTCTGCGAACCGCCGGACTGATGCGCGACCATAATTTCTGCGCGGATGCCGGACGATCCTCGCGCTCATAAGCAAGTCCGGATTCCAGCGCGCGGCGGTAACGCCGAGGCAGGTCTGCGAGGTTGGGTTCAATCCCCATCGATTTGGCTTTGAGGGGATCCCGCCTTTCAAAAGGGTGCTTGCCGGTGAGTGACTCATACAGAACACAGCACAGCGAAAAGAGGTCGTCGCGCGGATCCGGCGGCTTGACCTCGATCTGTTCGGGGCTTGCATACATTGGAGAATAACCGGCGATCTGGTTTGCTGAGCCCATCATCTGGGCTATTCCGAGGTCCAGCAGTTTGGTGTCGCCGTCCGCGCACAGGAAAATGTTGCCGGGTTTGATGTCTGAATGAATCAGATTTTCATCGTGGCAGTGACCCAGGGCTGCGCACATTCGCTCGGTAATTGTGTCAACCTCAGCCTCTTCGAGCTTGCCGTTTTCCAGACGCTCCTCGAGCGATTCGCCGACCAGGAGTTCCATCGTGATGAACGCAAGATCATTATCCAGATGGATATCGTAGACGCGTAGAATATTCGGATGGGAGACGGTGTGGCTTCGACTGACTTCCTGAATCAGTCCGCTGAGACGATCGCTCGACACATCGAGATCCAGCGTTTTGATGGCAATCTCATTGCGCTCGCCGCCACCTTTCTTGAGCTCGTCTACCGCCTGGTAAACGCTGCCGAATCCTCCGCCGCCGATTTTTTTGACGATGAGGTAACGATTGAGCAGGTGTTGCCCGATTAGTGGATCCTGAACCTCCTCCTGAGTCGATTTGTCACTGCTCGTTGCCGGTGCGGTACTGTCAGAACCTGACCGGATGAAAGTTGGTTCTTCCGGCTCGCGTTTGCGGATGTGAGTTGGTTCATCTGCTGAATCTTTCATCGGTTTAGTGCCGTTCGTTAGCCTTTCAGCCACCCTTGCAGAAGTTAGCGATACTCGCTGCCGTGTCGCGACTGACGTCAGGGCAGGCGATGGGGAAGATCTCCGTGCCGTGTATGGTGCCCATCACCTGTCGGCATTTGGCCGCAACGCCCGCTCGCAGCAGGAGTCGATAGAAGTTGATACCTTCGTCCCGCAGCGGATCACACTCGTTGACACTGATGAACGTCGGCACCAGGCCGCTGACGTCTTCTTCGGTGGCAAATCCCGGCCAGGCGAGCGGGTCACGCATCTCGTAGGCCTCAATGCCATAACCCATCGCACCCTGATTATTGTGTAAGTCGAGAAGAATGCCGTTGTTCTCGGTAGAAGACGGGCTGTCTTCGCTGGGCCAGCTACCTGCTATATATGGGCACAGCGCGTAGAGGCCTTGAATCAAATCCTGTGAGCCCTCCTGCTTCAATCGCAGTCCGCTCGCAAGTGTCAGGTTCCCGCCACCGCTTTCGCCAGCAATGATAATACGGCCCGGGTCAATGCCGAGCTCCTCAGCGTGGCTGGCCAGCCACTTCAAGCCGGACACGCAGTCGTTCAAACCGGCCGGGTAGGGCGCCACTTCAGGCAGCGAAGAAGGTACGAGGGCATTGCGGAAATCGACCATCGCAACGGCCACGCCGTTTGCGGCGATGATCTTGCCCCAGGCCCTGTAGTTGCCGTAGTAGCAGGACAGCGACTGCATGCCGCCGCCGTGGATGTAGTAGACGCAGGGTAGTTTTTCAGCCGAATCCGGGCGGATGTACTGGATCTTCGCGATATTGCCATCCGGTTGTGAGGTGAACTCGTAGTCTTCGATCTTGAGGCCCGCCGAAGGTGCAATGTCTTCGTTGTCGCAGGCTTCGAGAAATACTCGCAATCCTTCCCTCACTGCGCTGGCTTCCTCGGAGCTTGCAGCTTCCAGCATCGCTTCGCGGCTCTCGGAATCACCGCCACCGGCGAGATCCATGCCGGAAAATATCGCTTTGATGCGTGGGTCTATTCTCGGATCTTCCGCAATCTTGTTGGTCATGGTTAATTCCTTGCAGGATGTCTGCGTGCTACCGCGATGGGCTGGTACAACCTCCTAATATGCCACGAATCACAAGAAAAAGGGCTTGGTTCAATCAGTTGAGGTTGTGCCTTCCAGGTTCAGGATCGATTCAGCCAGATCTGCGTATAAAGGCGCCATGACTGATTCAACTGTAGCGAACATGTGCGAAGACAGCGGCTGGCTTGTTGTGGATGCTGAGCGTAAATCGGCGCGACTGAGCCGACGAGATGAGGTCTCCGAGGAGTCAGCACCAGCGACAGGCAGAACGCCTCGCAAACTACCACCCTGGTATTGCCTGGCGCGTCGACCACGCGGCGCTGGTTTTGCGAAGCTGCTGGTGCTTGCCAGCAGGGGAGCTGACGAGCCGTAAACGGTTACAATCAGGCACAACGTCCAGTGAGCTTGGCAAGATCAAAAAATTGAAAAGAGTAGCAGACCGGAATCACACTCGTTCGGCCGCAGGGTTCGCGATGGTGGTGTATGTGGCCATGTCCTCAGCCGTCAGCTGGGCAGGAACGGTGCATGACGAGCGGGAAATTCGCCTTGCCGACGTGCGTCAGCTTACCTTTGGCGGCGAGAATGCCGAGGCGTACTGGTCGCCCGATGGTGCGGAACTCGTTTTCCAGTCGACCCGCTCGCCCCACGATTGCGATCAGATCTATCGTATGCCGTTGAAGAATCCGACAGCGCTTTCGATGGTCTCCAACGGCCTTGGTCGGACAACCTGTGGTTACTTCACCGCGAATGGTGAGCGCGTCGTGTATTCCTCAACGTTCGAAAGTGACAAAGCCTGCCCGACGCCGCCGGATCGCTCACGCGGATACGTCTGGCCTATATACGACACCTATCAGATCTACTCCGCCCTGCCGGATGGCTCGGACCTGGTGGCGCTGACAGACACGCCTGCCTATGACGCGGAAGCTACCGTGTGCGCTGTGGATGGCTCAATTGTTTTCACGTCCAGCCGCGACGGTGATCTCGACCTCTACCGCATGGATGCGGACGGCTCTGATGTCGTGCGGCTGACCGATACCCCGGGTTATGACGGCGGTGCGTTTTTCTCCAACGATTGCTCGAAAATAGTGTGGCGCGCTTCGCGACCGCAGGGTAAGGCGCTGCTGGACTACCAGGGCCTCCTGCGTGAGGGACTCATACGGCCAGGGGAGCTCGAACTCTGGGTTGCCAATGCTGATGGCTCCGAAGCCCGCCAGGTAACCTATCTGGGGGGTGCGAACTTTGCACCGTTCTTCTTTCCGAACGGCAAGCGCATCGTGTTTTCATCCAATCATCAGGATCCGTCCGGCCGCGAGTTTGACCTCTGGGCGGTGAACGTTGATGGCACCGAACTCGAGCAGATTACCTATACCGAAGGTTTCGATGGGTTCCCCATGTTCTCACCGGATGGCTCGCAGTTGGCGTTCGGTTCCAACCGTAATCAGGCGCAACCCGGCGACACCGATGTCTACGTTGCCAACTGGCTGGCGGGCCCGGTTATGACGCCCTCGCGTGCAGCGGATCGGTTTCAGGCGGATGTTGTGTGGCTTGCGGATGACGCACGTGGTGGCAGGGGGATTGGAACGCCGGGTCTTGCAGCCGCGGCCCTCGAAACTTAGTCGAATTCGCAGCTCGAACC
>CBDUDJ010000129.1:0-6477 GCA_965365885.1 uncultured Gammaproteobacteria bacterium | reverse complement strand
GGCATCGTGTCACGGACGGTTGGCGGCAGTCGGGCGGGGCTGATCGACTTCGCCCGGGAGGAGTTGTTCGAACCGATCGGTATCGACACGATGGAACTCGAATTCGACAAATCAGGCAGCTTCGTGGGTGGCGCGTTCGTCTGGGCCAGCGCACGGGACTGGGCGCGACTTGGTTATCTTTACCTGCGCAACGGTGTGTGGGACGGCCGCAGAATCCTGCCGGAAGGCTGGGTGGACTTCAGCCGGACACCCGTACCGGCGTCTAATAATGGTGCCTACGGCGCTCAATTCTGGCTCGCCGGTGTTGCGGCAGCGGGTCAAAATCCTGGAATACGAATCCCAGACGGTGCCTTCAACATGACAGGCGCCAACGGGCAACTCGTGGTCATGGTGCCGGATAAGGATCTGGTGGTTGTCCGGCTTGGTGAAGCCCATGTTGAGGACTGGGCTTACTTCAACGCGCTGCCTGCGAAAATTGCCGCTGCGTTTCCCGCCTGGTCTTCGCCTGAGACGGACTCGAGCCTCGTACCTGGCAACCAGGCACCATGACGCTGTTGCGAAAAATCAGCATAGGTCTTGGCGGAATTGCGAGTGCGGCCATCATCATCGGTGCTGTCATATTCAAACCCATGGCAGACGTCGGCGTGGGCTACGTCGCAAAACAGGTTTGTTCCTGCGTGCACGTCGGCGAGCGGCCTTTCGAGGAATGCCGCCTGGATCATCTGCAGGAACGCATTGAAGTCGCGGAGCTGACCGATCTCAACGGGGTGCAGGCTACGATATTCCCCATCGCTGACGCGAGTGCCTATTACTACCCAGACGCTGGCTGCACATTGGAATAGTGTGAGTCAGCGGAAGACGCTGACTAAATGTGATCGACGAAGACGTGCTCCTTGGCCAGCCACATAGTCGAGCGCGCGAAATCAATGAATTTGCTCTCATCCTCGATCGCCCTGGCATTGGCGTCACGCCGCTCAGGGGCGCTGCCCGACACCCGGTCGAACCAGAGTTCTGCATGCCCGAGATAGGGTTCAACTTGAACGCCTCTTGCGGTCCGCAGCACTTCTTCGAGTTCGTCTTCCACGCGATGAACCTGCAGGTAACGCTGCACACCAGAACCCGCTGCCTGGCGCCGGATCAGCGGACCGTGTTGCGTGTGCCAGTAAGCTTGTGCGGCCTCGAGTGTCAGGTCGCTGTTGCAACGCAAAGGGAAGTAGAGCTTGACCAGCGTGTCGCGCGGTCGGGCAACCAGCGTTTCCGGCGTTGCATTGACCTGTGGGTACTCGTGCGCAAGCCACAGCGGAGAGTTCGGCAGGTCGATGAATTTCGCCTCATCTTCAAGCAGTTCCGCCCCCGCACGCTGACCTTCTTCGGAGCTCAGCGCGTCCACCAGTGCATCACGGCTGTCAAACCACAGCTCGGCAACACCCTCATAGACCGGTTCCATGCCCCCGCGGGCTTTTGCCATCGCCTCGTTCGCCGGATCATCGAGCGTGTGCACCTGCACGTAGCGCAGCGCGTTGAGTCGCGTTGCATGACTTGCGACCAGTGGGCCATGCTCTTCGAGCCAGTATCGATAAAACTCCGCTGCCGACAGTTCCGGCTTCTTACGCAGCAGAAAAGTGAGACGGATCATTTTCGGGTAAGACTTGCGTAGGCCCTATCCAGCAAGCCCGAGGGATCTCCATATCGCTCGTCGAATTCGGCGGTGGGTTTGGCATCGATCACTGCCTGCAAATCCGCACCACCCGCGATCAGTGCCACCATCCGATCACGAATGGTGCTGAGCGCAGCGATGTAGTCGACGAGCGCCTGGTAGTCGGTAACGGGACCGTGACCGGGAATCACAATCGTATCTTTATCGATTACTGCCAGCACGGACGCACAGAAATCGATCATGCCGGAAAGGTCACCACCATTATCCGCATCGATGAAGGGGTATCCGGAATTGTTGAAAACATCGCCGAAATGCACGGCATTGTTACCACGGAATATCACCGCGGTATCACCGGTAGTGTGCGCGGGGCCAAAATGCAGCAGCTCGATCAGCTCGCCATTGAAATGGAATTGCATTCGGTCGTCATACGCGATCACAGGCTTGGCCGATTCCGGGTATGCCTCCTGCAGATACTGCATGCTTGCGAGGTTGATCACATGGTCATCGGCCATCATGGCGCGAGAGTTGGTTTGAGAAACGACCCAGGTACCATCGGGACCCAGCGTCAGATTCCCTTCCGCGTGATCGAAATGCCAATGAGTGTTGATCACAAAATCAACATCGCCACCGCCGAGCTCTGAGATGGCTGAGCGAATTTTCGGCATCATCTGCGGAAACTGATCGTCCACAATGAGCACGCCGTGTTCACCGACGCTCCCGCCAACAGCAACCCGAACGCACCGGAAATGAATCGTTTCATCTGCATCTCTCCCCTTTCTTTCTAAAGTACCGGTTTTTGCCGGTCCTGCAAACAGTCTTGCGCCAGAGATCAAAGGCCTGCAACATGCCCTTCGCATTGTCGAGCGAGCGCGCCATGATTCCTTATCTGGAGAGAACCCGAACCTACTACGGCAGCCTGGGATATCCGGCCTACGAGTGGGCTCACTTTGCGGATGTTCCGTTCGCCACCGTGCAGAAACCGCTTGCGCAGAGCCGCATCGCGCTGATTACCACGGCAGCCCCAAACCGGGTGGAACTGGGCGATCAGGGCCCAGGAGCGCCATACAATGCTGCCGCCAAGTTTTTCGAGGTTTACAGCAAACCCGTGCCTCCTGCGCCGGACCTGCGGATCTCCCACCTGGGTTACGACCGGCGCCACTCGACAGCAGCGGATCCAAACACCTGGTTGCCCGTCGAGCGTCTGAGCGAAGCCGTTGCCGCAGGGCGTATCGGCTCTCTTGCTGAAGAGCTCATCGGCGTGCCAACCAACCGCAGTCAGCGCGTCACGACCGAACAGGATGCTCCGCAGGCGCTGGCCGCCTGCGCGAAGCTCAACGCCGATATCGCGTTGCTCGTACCAAGCTGACCTGTGTGCCATCAGACCGTGAGTCTGATCGCCAGATATCTCGAAGAGAACAACGTCCCCACGGTAGTGATGGGATGCGCGCGCGATATTGTTGAGAACGCAGGTGTCCCGCGCTTTCTCTGGAGCGATTTTCCGCTCGGCAATTCTGCCGGCAAACCATTTGATGTGAAATCCCAGACAGAAACACTCGAACTCGCACTGAGCTTGTTCGAGAACGCGCAAAATCCGGGCCAGACGCTCACCTCGCCGCAAAGTTGGTCTGATGATGACGACTGGCAACTCGACTTCATGAATATTGACAAGCTGTCCGACGCACAGGTCGATAAGCTCAAAGCGGACTTTCTCGAACAAAAGCGCATTGCAAACGAACTCAAGAAAAAGATCTGACGCCTCCGAGGTAAACCACCAGTGATCGACCGTCGCGCCGCCTGCCTGATCGTTGAGCGGGAAATGAACCTGTCCTATGACCGCCAGGGCTTACCGCGGGAAAAACGACTGCACGTCTTCGACGAATTTACGGTTGAAGCCCGCTGGGGTTGGGTGATCTACTACGGCGATACACTGACCGACATTGTCGAGCGCAGTTCAGGCATTGAAAGCAGGTACCCGCCCTGCCTGGTCGGCCATGATTCAGGCGACCTCCTCAGCACCGGCAAGTCCTGGCCGCTGGAAAAGTATATCGGTGACTTCGAGATGCAGTTACTGGCGCAAACCTGAGGCGAAAGCACCAGCCACGCAATGATGAGGAAAACATGATAGGTAATCAGATGAACAAGATTCTGCGAACGCTGGCGGTCGTGCTGCTACTCAGTGGTTGCACCACCACCGAACTGGTCGACCACTGGCAAGCCGAGAACTTCGATCGCGGCGACTTCAACAACGTGCTTGTGGTTGCGGTCGCCACCAGCATGGAAAGTCGCTTTTTGTTCGAGAAAGTTATCGAGCAACTCATGCTGAATGGTGGATTGAACAGCGTAACCAGTATACGGGCCCTCGGCGATGAGCTTCCGACCAAAGAGCAGGTCGAAGCCTATGTGGCGAAGAACGAAATCGACTACATCATGGCGACTAAGCTGGAGAACGTGGAAGTCGAGAACGATTACGTGCCACCAATGGTGCGCACCTACTACACCGGCCCTTACTATCCCAGCTATGGACACTACTACAGCGGCTACGGTCACCGTAATACCATAACATTGACGCGTGACGCGTATGTAGACACCAAGACCACCGTCCTTTTAGTCACAACTATTTTCGATGTCAAAAGTGGCGAGCCCGTCTGGGTGGGTCGCTCCGAAACGTTCGAACCTGGCTCGATCGCCAAGCTTGCCAGCGAGATCGCGAAGTCGACCTGGAACAACATAGATCGCTAGCCTGGATTTCTAACAACTATAGTTTGCCGGCCACTAAAACCTCTAGTCCGGCAAGCCAAGCACCCGTTTCGCCACGATATTCAGCTGCACCTCGGAAGTGCCACCCTCGATGGAATTGGCTTTTGAGCGCAACCAGCCGCGCGTGGTTTCAAGTTCATATCGATCGAACGAATCGTCGCGGCCCCAGCCAACAGCCCGGGTACCCATCATCGAAAGAAGTAACTCGTAGCGGCGTTTGTTCTGCTCGGTTCCGTAGTATTTGAACATAGAAGACACCGCACCGGGCGCTCGGCCACTTGCCGTTTCTTCCACCGATCGCCGCATGGTCAACTGATAAGCTTTATCGTTCATGCGGTGTCGAGTCCCCGCGGACCGCACTGCCGTATCGGCGATCTTGCCATCCTCCAGGCCGACGTAGTCGGCGGCAACTTCTTCGAGCGAAGCCGTTTTCTGACTGCCGCCGCCGATGCCGCCAATGGACGTGCGTTCGTATTGCAACAGCCGCTTAGCGACCGTCCAGCCTTTGTTGAGTTCGCTGACCACGTTGGATTTGGAGGCCCGGACATTGTCGAAAAAAGTTTCACAGAAGGGAGATAAGCCACTGATGAGCAGGATCGGCTTCACCGTCACGCCCGGCGTCGTCATGTCGAAAAGAATGAAAGTGATCCCGTCATGTTTGGATGCATCCGGATCGGTCCGGACCAGGCAGAACATCCAGTCGGCGTTGTCGGCACCTGAGGTCCAGACTTTCTGACCGTTGATGATGTACTCATCGCCATCGGCCACCGCGGATGTCCGCAGGCTCGCCAGGTCCGAACCCGCATTGGGCTCACTGTAGCCCTGGCACCACCATAGCTCGCCGCGTGCGATTTTCGGCAAGTGCTCGGCTTTCTGCTCGGGGGTGCCGTATTCGAGCAGTGCAGGACCAATCATGCTGATGCCCATCCCGAGATGGGCCGGGCGGGCGATTATCCGCCGCATTTCCTCGCCGAGAATCTGGGTTTCGGTCGTGCTCAGTCCCGCCCCAGCGTATTCTTTTGGCCACATGGGAACCGTGAAGCCGCGTTCGGCCATGCGATCCAGCCAGATCTTCGTTTCCGGATTTTTAAATTTGGCGCGCCGACCGCCGCCTGGATGTTCATCGGCAGGCATTGCGGTGCGAATGCTTGGCGGGCAGTTTTCTTCCAGCCACTCACGAGTGTCTTCTCTAAATGTACTTGCCATCTGCCTGTTCTGCGAAGCCCGCAGATTCCCCACTCGTCGATGCAATTAAGCCGGCGACGCATACTACCCGATTACTAACTAACCGGCACCGGGCCCCAGCATTTCACGTACCTGCGCGCCAAGCCAGGCGGGGTAATCCTCTACCTCTGCCTGATCCAGCTTGATCAAATTGGCCAGATTGTCTCCTGCGATTCCGTAGCCGATGGCGGAAGTCGCGATCAGGTAGATCATCCGCCGTGCCAGCAGTTCGCCATCTGCATCAGCGGGCAGACGTTTTGCCACTATCGGAACCAACTCCGCAAAGAGATCATTAATCTCGTCAGCCGGATCCGCAGACTGGCTCAGGCCTTGCTCAACGGCGAGCCAGGCCAGCAATTTCGCATGCCCCCCTTTGGAGAGCGCAGTAAAGAGATCGCGCAACAGTCTTTCCGGCGCAAGCGTGGCTTCTGTTTCCAATACGGCGATCACATCGCGCAGCAGGCGATCGGTCATTTGTGTAACGAGCGCGCGACGCATGTCCTCTGTGCTGCCGAAATGGTGGATCAACGTGGCATGGGACATGCCCGCCTCTCCGGCGACGTCAACGATATTCAGGCCGTCGAGTCCGTATCGAGCCAATCGATCTTCGGCGACCCGCAATATCTCGGACCGCGCTTCCTCCGCTGATCGTCTCTTGCGCCCTGCCATCGGCTACCCCTTTTCGGTGATCGGCTCGCGCCGCCAACCAGGCGAAAAACCACTATTGACATTGATGTAGATAACGTTATTATATCGACATTATTGTTGATAACCAACTGTGCCACCATGACCAACCCCTACACAACCCTGCAACCCCTCACTGCCTGGCGTGCGCTGCG
>CBDUDJ010000128.1:0-6490 GCA_965365885.1 uncultured Gammaproteobacteria bacterium | reverse complement strand
ATCATCGGCAACCCGCTGGATGCCTCAGCTGCGCCGGGTGATGAAATCAGTCACCAGTCCGGCGATGGTTGCCGCCAGCGAGTCGGGAATGTTGTGTCCCATTCCCGGTACCGCGACAAACTCGGAATCTGCAACCTGCTGTGCGGTATCCGCGCCCGCTGCACAGTCGATCAACGGGTCGTCAGCACCGTGAATCACGAGCGTGGGGAGCTGAATTTTCTGCAACCGCGCAACCCTGCTGCCATCATCCACAACCGCCTGCATCTGCCGGGCCACACCGGCCGGGTAGTGACATCGGTCATAGGCTCGCGTCGCAGCCGTGAGCCGTTGCTGAACAGTCTCCGGGTAACCGGGGCTGCCAAAAGCCTGCCGGTTATCGGCATTGAGCCTGATGATGCTCTCCCGGTCCGCAGCTGTTTCCAGCAGTCGCTCGCGCGTCTGGGCACTGATGACCGGCAATTCCGGGTTGCCGCTCGAGGACATCACGGTAAACAGACACAACACCTTCTCGGGATAAAGGTAGCCGACCAGTTGCGCCACCATCCCGCCCAGGGAGATACCGAAAATGTGCGCCCGTCCGATATCCAGCGCCGTCATGATGCCGACGACATCAGCCGCCATGTCCGTCAAGGCGTATTGCTCGCTCAGCTTGCTCGATTCACCCACATCGCGGTTATCGAAGATGAGCACCTGCAGTCCAGCGGTAACGAGTGCTGCGATGAAGGCATCACCCCACTCGATCATCTGGGTGCCAAGACCTCTAATCAGAACTATGCTCGGATCCGCACTGTCGCCAAAGCGGTCGTAGGCAAACTCGAGGCCATTACAGGCGACAATCCGGCTCATCTAGTAAGCCCAACGCAGTTTCAATGTTCTTTGACAATGTGGTGAACGCTCTGCGTGACCTCGGCCAATCCCGCCGCAGCAAATTTTTGGGGTAGATCGCTGACCGGGGCGGATTCCAGCTTCGTGATTTGGCAGCGCCCGTTGAATAGCTCGTTGATCTCGGTTTCCGGCACCGAAAATGGTGGTCCGGGAACTTTTTCCTGGTCATATTGCAGCGTGAGCAGAAGGATGTGCGCACCATCGGGGACGATACGCTGGAGATGGTCGGCATATCTGGCGCGCATCGGCGCCGGGAGCGCGGCCAACGCGCCGCGATCGTAGACACCTTTGACCCGTGGCACGTCCGGTGCGGCGATATCAAAGAAGTCCCCGGCATACAGCGTGCTCCCCGCGCCTTTGAAACGCAGAAGATAATTTCCCTGATCACACTGCGGTGTTTCGCCAGCCTCCTCGAAATACTCTGAGATGGCTGATTCGGAAAAGTCCACGCCGTACACCGCGTGACCCACAGCCTCGAGCCAGCGCATGTCCAGACTCTTGCCACACAGCGGAACTAACACCGCCGCCCGCTCAGAAACGCCCAGCTTAGGCCAGTATTCGATCAACGCCCGGTTGTAACTGCCCTGATGGAAACCAATCTGTTTTTTGGCCCAACGTGTCAGCCAGAAATCACGACCCATACAGCCACCGCCATTTGCAGATCATGCAGAGATCTCGGCGCACTACGCGCACTGTTTGCCTGATGCTTGTGCTATACATCCACCTCCCCAAATGGTGAATACCCGCAGCCCAAGGATTTAAGACTAAGCGGCTACGCCGAGCAACCACGCAATCGTGGAAGGTAAATGGAAGTCACACCCGGAAAATTGCGCCGAATTGCCCTGGATCGGCAGGGGCTGCTCAAACGGGAACCTTTTGGCCGCGGCAAGTACGCAACGTTGAAAGCCATCGAGCAGATCGGCTATGTGCAAATCGACACCATCTCCGTGGTCGAACGAGCGCACAACCACGTGTTGCGAGCTCGCGTGCCAAACTACGAAAGTCACCATATAGACAAGCTCCAGCGTGAGGGCAGGATATTCGAATACTGGTTCCATGCTGCCGCCTACCTGCCGATGCGAGATTTCCGCTTTGCGCTACCGAGAATGCAATCGATGCGCCGTGGTGATGAACGCTGGCTGCGCAGTCGCGATCAGAAATTGATGCGTGAAGTACTCGCAACAGTGCGCGATGCAGGCCCGCTCAAGGCGCGCGATTTCGAAGATACCCGGCGCAATCGCGGCGGCTGGTGGGACTGGAAACCGGCAAAATCCGCGCTCGAGCAGTTGTTCATGCAGGGCGACCTGATGGTTACCAGGCGCGACGGTTTCCAGAAGATTTACGACCTGACCGAGCGCGTGCTGCCAGCCGGAACCGACACTCGAACGCCGGATGACCGGGAGATGGCGCAATATCTCCTGGATACAAGCATCCGCGCCCATGGTTTTGCCGACAAGAAATCCATCACCCATCTGCGCCGGGGAACCGCGTTGCGCGGAGCGCTGAAAGAAGTCATCGACGCTGCATGTGAGAGTGGGGCGCTGGTTGCCATGACGTTGAATAATGGTGATCTCGTTTACGCCGATCCCCGGGTGCTCGCGGACAGAGCACCATCGGCACCGGCGAGCGTAAAGCTGCTTTCACCCTTCGACAACGCCGTCATTCTGCGTGCGCGCGGCCAGGCTGTGTTCGATTACGACTACCAGATCGAGTGTTACGTTACCGAGGCGGAACGACGCTTCGGCTACTTCTGTCTGCCGATCCTCTACAAAGATCGCTTCATCGGCAGAGTGGATTGTAAAGCGCATCGCAAGCAAAGCCGCTTTGAGGTGAAAGCACTGTACATCGAACATCCGTCAACACGACACAAAGTTGACAGTGAGATCGCCGCGGCACTCGACCGGGCATTGTGGGAGTTTGCGGAATTCAACGGCTGCCAGACGCTCGAATACACAACCGTCAGCCCGGCTAACTGGCAGACCGTGCTCGGTCGCTAACACCCGCCGACTTCATGCCCCCCACCCTGGGCCGCCCACCTCGGGCCGCCCACCTCGGGCGCGTTCACCTGCTCCGCTCGTTCACAAAGCGTTCATTCTGGGTTCACCGATCATTCAGTCCCCCGGCGCTAATGTCCAAATCACTTCTGCGAAACATTGGAGTACAACGTGAAAACTTTCAGACATTCGTTGAACATGAGTATGAGCCTGGTGCTCACCGTCGTGGCTATCTGGTTGGTCAGTGGCGCTGCACTCGCCGATCGGCGTGACGCAAGAGTGCTGAGAATCGACATCCCGCTGCACGCGCATGGCGAACAGCGACTGCCAATCCGTCGACTGATCCGCAATCGGGGCATTGATCTGGATGCCTACTATTTGCGGGCAGTCGTGATCGACACAAAGCCACGTTCGCGCGGTTTCGCGCAGCTGAGTGTCGGCGGTTTCCGCTCACCCGATTATCGGCTGCGCCACAAAGATCGTGTGCATATCCCATCCCCGGCACGCCAGGGTGGCAAATGGCAACTCGCCCTGGGCCCCGGTAGCAAGGTGCGGAGTGTTACAGCCATCCTGGAACCGCGCCGACGCATCACGCGCCATGATTCGCATTACGAACTGAAGAGCGACTGGAATTTCTACCCGCACCGCTGGACCGTGCGCGAATTCTACCGCCGAGGCTTGTTGCAACGGACTGACAAGCATGCGAACGCAGACCAGCGACGTGATGCGCGAAACGATCATAGACGCGCGGATGAGTTCCGCGAGCAGAGCCGGGACTCGCGCCGCCGTCACGCCACACGCATTTAAAGCCATGTTGAAAAACACGCTCTTAGATCTGGCAGAGGCTGTAGAGCAAATTCGTTTTCAACAAGCCGTCAGGTCGCTAAATTTGCGTCGCTTTACCTTCCCAATACGGCGCCCGTACCAGGCGCCGTTGGATTTTTCCGCTGGGCAAACGCGGCAACTCGGCGACAAATTCAATCGAGCGCGGACACTTGAAAGCAGACAGCACCTCGCGCGCATGTTGCATTATCGAATCGTGCAATTCGTCCGACGGTATCTCCCCGGGCACAAGTTCGATGACCGCTTTGACCTCTTCTCCCCACTCATCATTGGGCACACCAACCGTGCAGACATCGCCAATCGCCGGGTGCTCGAGTAACGCCGAGTCAATTTCCTGCGGATAAATGTTCACCCCACCAGAAATTATTGTCTCCGCACTTCGGCCATTGAGAAACAAAAAGCCGTCCACATCGAAGTACCCCATGTCACCAAGGGTGAACCAGTCTCCCCGGTAACTCTCCGCGGTTTTCTCCGGCGACTTGAAGTATTCGAAGCGGCCAATCTCAGGCGCCCTGAAGTAGATGCAGCCGGATTCACCCCGCCCAACCTCAGCGCCTTCATCATCAACAATCCGGGTGTTTTCGGGGTTGGGCGTCTTCCCAACGCTGCCAGGTTTACGCAACCAGGTTTCTGAATCGATGACGAAATTGTTACCGCCCTCCGTCGCTGCATAGTATTCATGGACGATGGGACCGAACCATTCAATGATCGCGCGTTTGACGTGGACCGGGCAGGGTGCGGCTCCATGAATCACAAACTTCAGGCTCGACAGATCGTGGGCTTCGCGCAGCTCGACAGGAAGCTGCAGCAGCCGATGGAACATCGTCGCAACCATGTGAGTGTGGGTGATTGCATACTCTGCAATCAAACGCAGCATTTCATTGGCGTCCCATTTATCCATCATCACTATGGCTACGCCGGCGTTCAACGGCGACGTCACGTTGAATGCCAGGGGAGCAGCGTGATAGGCAGGCCCGGTGCACAGGTTTCTGTCAACACCGGCGGTGCCCGAGGCAAGAGATTGTGCATTGGAACGTTGCACGGGTGGCTGCCGTCGATAAACACCTTTGGGTCGCCCGGTGGTGCCCGAGGTGTACAACATCGAGGATCCCCGAACGGGATCCTCGATATCCCGGGCCCCGTAGCTCGCGATCGCGGTATCGAAATCATCGAAGCCGGCGATCTCGCCACCGATCGACAAACGCAGAGAACAGTTGGCCGAATGGTCGATCACATCACCTGCAGTGCTCAGTGCGGCGTCGTAGACGACCGCTCTGGCTTCACAGTTGTCGATAATGTAACCAGCTTCCTGCGCGGTGAGATGGAAATTGACAGGCGTAAAGCGGATGCCCGTGCGCAGCGCCGCAGCGTACGTTTCGAGAAATTCCGGGCGGTTTTTACTGACGACCGCCACCGCATCACCCGCACCTATACCATGCTCGCGCAGCAACCGGGCGAGTTGATTGGTTCTGCTGTTGAGCTGGGCAAACGTCCGGTCGCCATACGCCGTCGCAAGAGCAAGGCCCTCAGCCTGTCTGGCTGCGTGATACGCAAGCGCCATGCCGTGCTGGAAGGCATCTTCAAATTCCGCGTTATCTGACAAGTCTGCACTCACTACACTCTCCCGTGGCCGGCCTGACCGGCGAGCTTCAGGTCGTCTCCTTCGGCGAAGAGAACCAGGCCGTCGAGGTAGTCAACCTCGCAAGCGCCGACAGGATGGCCCAACAGGCGGTCGCGTAAAAGATATACCGTCATGTCATGTGAAACGCAGACGTCCAGCTGCTGCTCAGCCACAGGTGCTGCGAAAAAACCCCCAAAGCCTCCACCGGACGATGCCGGGTTGCCTCGCCGCCATGTCGGGAATGCTCAAGCAGAATCAATTCAGCCGTTTCCATGCAACGCGCAGCTGGGCTTGCGTAAGCACGCAAGGTGTGTGTTTTGGGCGGATTATCCAGATCGTGTTTGTCCGGATGGTACTCCCGGGCTGAATGCCGCAGCAGGACGACCGCGTGACGGACATCACGGCCGATGACACCTTCAATGAGTTCAACGATGCCATCCCCGCAAGCCTTCATGCTGTCATCCCGTAGCGTTGCTAATTCGTCTGTATTACTATCGAAAATTCGCCCTTTTTGCAGGACTTTTATTAAGCCGCCGCAGGCGCTTTTGAGCCGCCGCAGGCGCTGGCTGCGATTGGGAACCAGGTACAACAACGGAGAACAGGCATATGGGACGACTAGATGACAAAATTGCGGTGGTAACCGGCGCAGGCCGCGGTATCGGCCGTGAGATCGCGATGCTTCTGGCCAGTCACGGCGCCAAAATCGTGGTAAACGATCTGGGTGGCAACACCGATGGCACCGGGACCGGCAAGATAGCCGACGACGTGGTCGAGGAAATTCGCGCAGCTGGCGGCGAAGCAGTGTCGAATACCGATTCCGTGGCAGAGGTGGCTGGCGGTGAAGCTCTGTTGCAGACGGCGATCGATGCCTTCGGCGGTCTCGACATACTGATCAACAACGCGGGGATTCTGCGCGACAAAACCATTTTCAATATGGCGGAGTCCGACTGGGATGCAGTGCTCGCTGTGCATCTGAAGGGCCACTATTGCTGCTCGCGGCCGTTCGCAAAATACATTCGTGAGAATAACCGTACCGGTTGCAGGATCATCAACTTCTCGAGCGTTTCGGGACTCTTCGGCAACTTCGGGCAGGCCAACTATGGCGCAGCGAAAGCCGGTATCGCCGGTTTTTCGCGGGTTCTCGCCC
>CBDUDJ010000127.1:0-6491 GCA_965365885.1 uncultured Gammaproteobacteria bacterium | reverse complement strand
TGACAGCGATGCCCGAGTACTACTTCCTGCCCAAACGCATGGTGCGCGCAGTGCCCGCGCTCCAAGGGCTCGCCCGTGGGCTCGAGGGTCTGTTGATCCGGGGCTACTTTGCCCTGCTGTCCCACTTGTCGCTGGCGAACGCTTGCCGACTTGCGTATCACCTGTTCGCTACCCTGGGCATGGTCATTTCGCGGCGTCACAAAATGATCAGGAATCTCGCGGTTGCGTTCCCGGACAGAAGCCCCGCGGAGCTCAGGCGATTGACGCGCGGCTGTTTCGGTCACCTGGGCGTGGCTTTTGCCGAGCTGTGTCATTTAAGCCAGATCTGGAGTGAGCGTGCTGAACGACTGGAGTTCGTGGTAGATTCGAGGGTCAAGGTGGTGCGCGGGGGCAGCCGCCCGGCGGTGTTCGTTACAGCGCACGTGGGTTCCTGGCAGTTAGGCAACTTCGTTGCGGCCGAGTACGACATTCCGATCACCAGCATCTACGCGCCAGAGTCCAATCGGGTGGTCGATGATGTGGTGCGCAAGCTGCGCGCGCCGCTGCCAATCAAGATCCTGCCCCGCGATAATGTCATGAGGCAGCTGATGCGCGAGCTGGCGGCTGGCCACTCGATCGGGCTTGCCGGAGATACCCGGCTCGACGAAGGTGACGACGTGCCGTTCTTCGGGGTGGCTGCACCGACCAACACCGTGCCAGCGCGCCTCGCATTGCGATTTGATTGCGAGCTGATCGCCGTTTCTACGGAGCGGCTGCCGGGCAACCGATTTCGTGTGACGCTGCACCCGCCGGTGGTACCGGACGACCCCAATGCAAGCGTAGCTGATCAAGTACTGCAGATGACTACCAAGCTCAACGTGCTATTCGAATCCTGGATCCGGCGCACGCCGGATCAATGGGCGTGTTTTGCGCGTCGCTGGCCACGGGCCGCCGAGCGGGAAGCGTTGCGCAGTCGGGGCATGACGGTTTGATGGAGGCGATCTCTTGGCACGGCTGATTATTGCGACCGGCCTGGATCGCGTGATTCGGCATCGCCCGTGGCTGCTGAAACTGATGTTCCGGGTAGAGAGCGGCGTGATGCACCTGGTGTGGTGGGCGCTTGCCTCGCTATCGCCGGACCGTGCGGCCCGAGTGGGCGCGGCGATGATGCGGTGGGCCGGACCGCGAACCCGCAAACACGCCTGGGTGAGCGACAATCTGGCCCTTGCATTCCCCGAGCGCAGCGAAGCGGAGTTGCGTTCGCTGGCGCGAGCTACCTGGTCGAACATCGGTTCTGTGGGTGGCGAATTTCCGCATCTCGAACGCATCGCCCTGGATGGAGGGGGCAAGCGGCTGGAACTGGTCGATCCCTGCGGGCTGTTGCCGAAGTACGCGGCAAGGGAACGTGGTGCAGTGTTTTTCAGTGGCCATCTCAGCAACTGGGAGATCAACGCGCTGGCGCTGGTGCGCGCTGGCGTACCGCTCATCAGCCTCTATGCTGGCCTGCAGAATGAGCACCTCGATGCGCTGATGGGCAAGGCACGCGCCCAGCTTGGCTGCACCATGGTTTCTCGAGATGGCTCGATGCGCCCGGTGATCAAACACTTGAATGAAGGCGGCAGCTTGGGGGTTCTGGCAGACCTCAGAGTGTCGGGCGGCATGCCCATTCCGTTCTTCGGACGCGATATGAACACCTCTCTGGTGCCGGCGCGACTGGCGTTGCGCCATGGCTGTGACCTGGTGCCAATGCGCGTGGAGCGGCTTCGCCCAAGCTGCTTTCGGGTCACCGTGCACGAACCGCTGGACGTGCCAGCGCTGGGATCGGACGACGAGCAGGCCATTACGCTGGCCACCGCGATGAGCGCGCGAATCGAAGAATGGATCCGCGAACGCCCGGGTGAATGGTTGTGCACCAACCGGCGCTGGGCGAAGTCGTTGTATCCCCACAAGCAGATGGCGATTCGTGAGGATCGTCAGTGAACCGCTCGGGTGCAGCCGTGTCCAAGGATGGGACGATAGGTAAATTTATGGACGCAGCACGTTGTCGATTCCGGTAAAGTTCGCTCCCACATTTTACCAGTGCCCTGTCGAACCCCGGGGCAGGGCTGCGATGCAGCTATGACCGCCTTCATTGTCGTTGTCATTATCCTCAGCATGCTCGGGGCCGCGGCCGTTCTGGTCAGGCGCTGGCTCGAAAAGTTGCCCCAGAAGCAAAAGAAGATGCTGTTTACCAAGCACCTGAATCGGGTGTTCAGCTGGTTCGAAGACAGAGGCATCGTGCCGCGGACGCCCGCATTCCTGTACGACTACCACAATCACTATCGCGGTCTGAAACAGCTCGAAGATGGCTATGAGGTGGTTCGCGAAGAGTGCCTGAGCCTGCTCGACGTGAAGGACGACATGACCGACATGACCGAACTTGGTGCCGGGTACACCAAAGGTGGTATCCACAAGGCCAAGTGGAAGGCATTCGTGTTCAAGTCGGGTGAGTTCATCGACGAGAACTGCGCGCACGCGCCACGGACTGCCGCGTTGTTACGGCGGATTCCAGGTTTGTATACCGCGTTTTTTTCCGTTCTGGATCCGCACCAGGACATCACTCCGCACTGGGGCTATTACAAAGGATTTGTACGTTATCACCTGGGTGTACTCATTCCTGGCAACAACGAAGACCAAAGGTGCTGGCTCAGGGTCAACAGTAACGCCCAGGACAATGCCCGCGAAGACCCAGCATTGGTTGAGAAGGGCGAGATTTACTACTGGAAGAATGGCGAAGGCATCGTGTTTGATGACAATTATCTACACGATGCGGCGAACGAGTCGAATGAGGTTCGGGTGGTCTTCTGGTTGGATCTGCGCCGCAAGTTCCCTTTCTATCTGCAACTCTACAATGTCCTGTGCCTTTGGTTCATCCATCGCGACAGTTCAATGAAGAAGGTGCGAGTCAACGCCCGGGTCAAAGTGAGTGAATCGCGTGATGCCGCCTGAGCCAACGGCCGATCAGTCGGCAACACGGACGGTGTTGCGTCCGTCGTTCTTGGCCTGATACAACGCCTGGTCGGCTTGGGACAGCACATGCTCCAGATAGGGGCTGTGACGGGATACGGTCGCGACGCCAATGCTGGCGGTGACGCGGATCGGCGGGGCTTCTTCTGCCGCCGCTGCAATGAACTGATCAAAAATGGTTTCCCTCAGACGCTGTGCCAACTTCAACGCACCGGGTCCTTTGGTATCCGGGAGCAGGACAGCGAACTCTTCGCCACCGATTCGTGAGCAGACGTCGGTCACTCGTTTGACCTCGTCGCAGACGTTGGCGATGACTCGCAGGACGCGGTCGCCGACGTCATGGCCATGGGTGTCGTTGACGTGCTTGAAGTAGTCGAGGTCAAGCACCAGCACGCTCAACGCGTAACCCTGACGCTTCACCCGTTCGATCTCTTCGTTGAGCCGGCGCATGAAGTAACGCCGATTGTGCAGTCCAGTCAGGGGATCAGTCTGAGCCAACCGCTCCGCCTGATGTTTGACACGTTTGAGTGTCAGTTCCTGGTCGCGCCGGTCGGTGATGTCGCGGAATACCAGGGCCATCTGCTCGCGGCCGGCATCATCGCTCGCAAGAGGTGTAGCAATGACGTGAAACGAACCTTCCACCAGGCTGATTTCACAACTCGATCGGCGCTGGTTCAGCATGTCCGGGATAGCTGGAGAGGGGATGAGTGACGTGGCATTGCGGTTCAGCGCGCCACCGTCATCGATGCCGAGGATTCGCATAGCCGAAGGGTTGATGTCGATGACCAGCCCGTTGTGCGAGACGATGATGACGCCGTCGCTTAATTCCTCGACGACTTTGTGACGCAACACGCGGCGCAGGTCGAGAAGCCCGAAGCGCAGCACGCCGTCGTTAAGTAACAGCGCAGCAAGGGCAAAGCCGAGCGGCGTGGCGTCGAACCAGGGCGACGGATTCCATGGCGAGAGGTAGAGCAGGTTCAGCGCCGCAGTGACTATCGGTGCAGCCATGATTGCCACCAGGGGCTTGCGATAGCGGGTCGATTCGCTGAGCACATAACCGAGCATCACGGTCGCGGTGAACAGCGTTGCGTAACCATAGACGGCGGAAATGGTGAACCAGGGTCCGTAGTCGACGACCATGCCGATGTAGCCGTCGTGCTCGAGCAGCGTGGAGGAACTCCACACCAAGTGATGCAGTTCGTTGGTCCACGCCAGCAGGATCGACAGCACCGGCACAATCGACAGGGCGATCATCGTTGGCATGTGGGGCCGGCGATGTTGCCGGGCATAGGTCAGGGCGAACGCAAACCATGCCACTGGCGTGAAGGCGATACCGGGGTATTGGAGCTTTGCAGCAAGGAGCTTGACGTCGATGTCGGTTACCACTGAACCCAGCAACTGACCGAACGACCAGATGCCCACGAACACGGCCAACCATTGGATCGCCCACACCCCGGGCACGTCCTGATAGCGACGGACGCGATACAGCGTGTAGCTCGCGAGCGCCGCGGCGACGAGGGCCGGGACCGACCAGATGGTCAGCTGAAACATGGCAATCTGTCCCTGAACCGCATGTACGTTTGGGGTGCACTGGGGGTGAGGCTAAGGGTTGCGCATGCCACCCCCGGCAACAATGGGGAGCAGCCTGAAACATGACGGAGGTCACACGGGAACGGAGAATCAGCAACCTGCTCGCCGGGCAAACTGGCATCCTGACCCAAGAGTCGCTACCTTTGGTCGAATCAGGACGCACTACGGAACGGGAGATACCATGGCAGAGCCATCGATAGATCCGAACGCTGAGCTACTCGCACTGTCGGAATCCGAGACCTTTCAGGATCAGCAGCGGGTGCACGAGATTTTCACGCGGCTGCGGCGCGACGACCCGGTTGCGTGGACACCGGAGCCGTTCGGAGGACCCGGATTCTGGTCGGTCACTAAGTACGATGACATTCAATTCGTTTCGAAGAATCCGAAGCTGTTCAGCTCGGATCAACTATTGGGTGGCATCACCCTGGAAAGCCCGCAGATGCGGGCAAATCGTGAAGGCCGGGACCTGGCCGACGACGAGATCTCCAGCATATTCCAGGCGGGCCGATCGATGATCGCCATGGATCCCCCGGACCACAACGCCCACCGCCGCATGGTGGCGCCGGGTTTCACACCCCAGAAACTGGATGACCTGACGCCTCGAATTCGCCGCCGTTGCGTCGAGATCTTTGATCGTATCGCCTCCCAGAACCAATGCGAGTTCGTCTCTTCGATCGCCGCCGAGTTGCCGATTCAGATGCTGGCGGAATTACTCGGCGTGGAGCAGGACCGCCGCCATGACCTGTTCAACTGGTCGAACATCATCATCGGTGCTGACGACCCCGATATCGCGACGTCGCGTGACCACGTCATCACGGCGTTCACGGACATGATCAACTACGCCGTGGAGCTGCACGCTGAACGGCTCGAGTCCCCGGGCCCGGACCTGCTCAGCATGCTCGTGCACACCGAGGTGGACGGTAAGCCGATGGATATGGCGGACTATATATCCGCATTCATTCTGCTTGTGGTGGCGGGTAACGAAACCACCCGCAACTCGATCTCAGGTGGAATCCTGGCGCTGAGCCGGCATCCGGAGCAGCGCCAGAAGCTGCTGGACGATCGATCGCTGATTCCGAACGCCGTCAACGAGATCGTACGCTGGGTCGCACCGGTCGTGTACATGCGTCGCACCGCACTGGAAGACGTCGAGCTGGCCGGCAAGCAGATACGCAAAGGCGACAAGCTGGCGCTTTGGTACATGTCGGGAAATCGAGACGAGGACAAGTGGGACGATCCGTTCCGCTTTGATATCACCCGTGACGGTCCGCGGCACCTGAGCTTCGGTTATGGACAGCACCTGTGCATTGGCTGGCGACTCGCCGAGATTCAACTCACCGTAGTTCTGGAAGAGTTATTGGAGCGTTTTCCGGATATGACCGTTGACGGCGAGGTCGATCGCTTGCGCTCGAATTTCCTCAACAGCATCAAGCGAATGAACGTCACCTACACCGCAGAAGCAGACGCCGCCTGATCTTAGCCCGTGCTATTGATCGGTCCAACCGGGGCCGACCGACGGCTGGCTGTCGCCGTCGATCACGATTTCATCGACCCGATCCGCGTAGAAGGCCATATGGTCGCGAATCTGCGGTAGCTCGTCATAGGGGTCATCGTAGGCCCAGACGGCATTTTCGGCCTGGCGATCGCCCACTGTGAGGGTCCAGTAACTCGCATTGCCCTTGAACGGGCAGTACGTCTGGTGCTCCGTGGGGCTGAGATGCTCCATTGCGACGTCCGCCTTCGGGATATAGAACACGGGCCGATGGCGTGACTCGCGCAGCAGCATTGGGCTCGTGCAGTCGGCGATCAGCACGCCGTTGAAACGAACTTCATAGTGCTGGGTACCCGTCTCCGTGGTGATCTCGTAGTCGGGGTGTTTCTCGAATCCGGGTGCGGTGGCCATGGTGCTTCCTCCA
>CBDUDJ010000126.1:0-6502 GCA_965365885.1 uncultured Gammaproteobacteria bacterium | reverse complement strand
AACAAACAGTCCCTTTCAATTCGGAATGATTTGCTCTATGAGTTTATTGCTGACTTCTTCTTGCAAATGGCCGTCTTCAATCCATTGTCGTAATTGAGATTCATAATGGTTTAAACAAAAGAAATAATGTTCTGAGGGTTTGCTGATGGGGGGCGTGACACGGCGCTTCCCCAATTTGCGAGTCGCGCTTTTAGAAGGGGGTGTGGTGAATGGCTCGCGGCTTTATGTCGACATCCACGCGCGGTGGAAGAAACGCAACCTCGCTGCAATAGAAAACATGAACCCCGCGAATATCGATGTGACCAAAGCACGTGAACTGTTTCACGAGTACGGCGCATCAGGTGTGCTCGATCACATCGATAGCCTGGAAGAGACCCTGGGCATCAATCGCGGTGACGTGCCGTTGGACGTGCGCGACGATTTCAGCCGGATGGAAATCGAGAGTCCTGAAGACATCAGCAATCTCTTCATTCCGAATTTTTATTTCGGCTGCGAAGCGGATGACTCGCTCGCTTTCATGGCGTTCAATCGAAAAGCCTACCCGACTCGCGATCAGGTGCGGGCCATCATGAGCTTCGATCTAGGCCATTGGGATGTGACAGACATGAACGGTGCAGCGGCGGAAGCCTACGAGCAACTCGAAGACGGCCTCATCGACGAAGTCGATTTCAAAACGTTCGCGTTCTCAAACTCAGTACAGCTCTACGGTGGTGCAAATCCGGCCTTCTTCGACGGCACGAGTATCGAAGCAGAAGCGCGAGCTGAGCTGGCTTGAAGATCCTCGAATAGCACTCTAGTTCGGACTATCCTCGTTGCTATGGAGCGTCCTTTTCCTGCCTACCAGGGTGATGCAGCGTACATCTTTGTGAGCTACGCACACGATGACGCGGGCGTCGTTTATCCCGAACTGATCAGGCTGCGCAATCAAGGCTTCAACATCTGGTACGACGAGGGCATTTCGCCGGGGTCGTCGTGGCGCGAGGAAATAGCGACTGCGATAAACGATTGCGCTCTGTTTCTGATGTTTGTCACACCGCGTTCGGTTAAATCGGAGCCTTGTCAGAAAGAAATCAATTTCGCCGAATCCCATAATTGCCGCATTCTGGCGGTGCATCTTGAACAAACCGTGCTACCCATGGGGCTTGAATTGGTCCTCGGCGACCGTCAGGCCATTATGCGCCATGAGCACGCAGTCCCTGCCTTCCAGGCCAAGCTGAACGACGCTCTTGCGCTTCATGTTAAGCCTGGTGAGGCAGAGACTCGCAGCACGGTTGCGGTTCGGGCACGCAGTCGCAATCCCCTTATTATCGCGACTGTCGGGTTCGTCCTGGTTATCGCGGGTTATGCGTTATGGCAGTGGCAGGACTTTGATCCTGCAGTGCTGCCTGTAGCACAAGAACGACCCTCCCCTGACGGGGACGTCGATACCAACCTGGTAAGAGAAACCAGCATCATGGTCCTCCCCTTCGAAGATCTGAGCCCGAGCAACGAGAATGCCTATTTCGCCGCCGGCATGTATGAGGATGTGCTACACAGAATCTCCGGCACCCTGGGACTTCCCGTCATCGCCCGCAATACGGCTATGAAGTTCAGCGGGACCAGCAAGAGCCCAAGTGATATCGGCACGGAACTGGGCATCACCCATCTGCTGACCGGCAGCGTAAGACGCGCCGGGGATCAGGTGCGCATCAATGTGCAATTGATCAGCACCGATAGCGAGCGGCAATTGTGGTCCGAATCCTACGACCGACAGCTGGATGACATCTTCGCCATTCAGTCAGACGTGGCATCACAGATTGCTACCGCGATGCGAGTCAATATCGATGAAGCCGCAACAACACGGCTGGCCTTGAGGCCAACGGATAACCTCGCCGCTTACGATCTGTATATCAAAGGCAGGGAACTTTCGCGGCTGGGGACTACTGCCAGCGTCGCTGAAGCGATCACGCTATTCCGACAGGCGACGCAGATGGCACCGGAGTTTGCGCAGGCACATGCGCGCCTGGCAATTTCGCTGGCGCAGACCCAGGGTGACTGGGACCGAAAAAGCGCACTGCAGGAAGCTGAATTGGCGTTGTCTCTGAATGCTGAGGTCAGTGAAGTGCAATTCGCGATGGCGAGCGTGCTTGTCCGCGATAACAGAATCAAAGAGGCGTTCGCCTACTTTGATCGAGCCATCGAGCTGAACCCAAACGACAGCAAGATCCGCATAGCCTTCGGCGGAGCTCATGCTCGTATCTTCGACATCGTCGGTGCTGTCGAGCAGTGGGAGAAGAGTTTGTATCTGGACCCTCTTTCTGCGGAAACCAACATGCAGATTGGCCATGTGCGTGAAGGGGAGGAGACGCAAAAAGCCTTGCAGGGGCTCGAACCCAATTTTAGCCGGGCCACCGAGTATTTCCGGCGGGCGGTAACGCTCGAAACCGACAATCTGGGAGCACTGCGAGAGCTGATGTTTCATCTTTGGCGCGTGGGTCAACAGATCGAATCTTTACAAGTCGCGCTGCGAGTTCATCGGATAGATCCGCACGACTTTTCCGCGATTAACCAAATCGTCCAGACCTTCATTGCCATCGGAGAGGGCCAAGCCGCCCGCCGATGGATCACCAAGGTGCCTGATAGTCTGCTTCATCAACGCAACGCCTTGTCGGCCCAGCTACTGCGCCGAGAAGGAAATTTCTCGGAAGCCCTGACGTTGACCAGAGCGTGGTTTGAGGGCCATCCCGAGAACCCTTCAGCAAACGTCGAATATGCCTTTACGCTAACCCAAAGCAGTAACGAACGCTCTGCATTGGACGACAGGAGCGAATCCGTTCGTCTTCGCACTCTGGCCAGACCACTGCTCCGCGACATCGTCACCGATGAGGCTGGTAACTATGTGTATGCCAACTGGTGGGTCATGTCGCTGGAACTGATCCTGGCAGACTCCTTGGACGATCCTGAAAGTGCGCAGTCTATGGCAAAGCTGATCATCGAACGGTATGAGTCTCAACCGTTCAGAAGATTGGGAAACAGCCTTCACGCAGCACTCGCCTACGCTATCCTCGGAGACCGCGAAACCGCGATCGATAAGGTTGTGGAACTGGAGAGGCTTGGTCTTGCTTTTTACCGTCGGGATATTCTGACCGATCGATTCGAGGAAAATCATCTCAACGACATAGATCTCTCCAACGACGTTGCCTATCAGCTAGCGGTTCAGAAGATGGAACAACGAAATGAAGCGCTGGCAGCTCGAATGATGGCGGAGCTCCCTGAATTGTATTAGATGGTTTACGGTTGGCAGGTTACAGGTCTACGCCGAAATATTCGGCGAATTTCGCGTTGTATTCCTCGTCGCTCAGATTGTCTCCCATGCGCACCCAATCTTCGGATGACACTCTGTGACGGGCTGCCAGGAAGCCTTCGGCATCGGGACCAATCGGCCACCGCAGCTGATATTCATCACTCTCGATCGCCTGCAGGATCCCTTCAGCAACGCGCTCTGGCGGCACTGCGCGCTTGAAACCGGCAGCAAACACCTTGCCGTTGCGCCGCATGATGGGTTGGTAGGGCGATGCTTTTTCGTATCTGGTCTGCTCTGCGGAGTTCTCGAAAATATTTGTCATGATGACACCGGGCTCCA
The DNA here is from genome assembly GCA_965365885.1 of uncultured Gammaproteobacteria bacterium. GTDB lineage: Bacteria > Pseudomonadota > Gammaproteobacteria > Pseudomonadales > Azotimanducaceae > SZUA-309. The sequence goes on along the minus strand of CBDUDJ010000126.1, from coordinate 2,880 downwards.
CGTTGACCACCCGCACACCAAAGCGATAAACCTCGTGGGCGAGTGCTTCACCCAGACACTCCAGCGCCCATTTTGATGCTGAATACGCTATCTGATTTGGCGTGGCTTGCAGCCCGACCGCAGAAGTGATGTTGACGATGCACCCGGACTCACGCTCCCGCATGGTTGGCAGAACAGCCTGAATGCACCTGACCGCACCGAAATAGTTGGTTTCGAACATCTGCTTGTGTTCGGCTTCCGGCGTCAGCTCCAGAGGCGAAGCGCCACCGATTCCCGCGTTGTTGACAAGCACATCCACAGGTCCTGTCTCCTGCACGCTGGCAAACGCGGCTGTCACCGAATCGGAATCGCAGATATCTAACTGCACAATCTCGACGGGCAGCGCCTCGGCTTTGGCCGCCGCCCGCAACTCGTCGGCTTTTGCCACATTGCGCATCCCGGCAAAGACTCTATAGCCGTTGCGGGCCATGTGCAGGCTGGTCGTAAGTCCAATGCCGGTGCTGGTACCGGTTATCACCGCGTTTTTCATGATTGGTCCGAAGCTCAGCTCAATCTGTGCAGCGCGCAGATCTTGTTACCTGATGGATCTTTCAGATACGCCAGGTAGAGTTTGGCTGCACCGCCATCGCGAACCCCAGGTGGCTCTTCACACGTCGTGCCGCCATTGGCGATGCCGGCTGCGTGCCAGGCTTCTGCTTGGGCCGGATCTTTCACGGCAAAGCCGATCGTGCTGCCGTTGCCGTGAGTGGCGGCTTCGCCATTGATCGGCGGGGTGATCGCGAAGACGCCTTCCGGCGTGCGATAGAAGCAGCGGCCTTTCGGGTCCATGACGCCCGGTTCGATGCCGAGCGCTCCCAAAGCGGCATCGTAGAACTTCTTGGATTCCACTACGTTGTTGGCACCCACCATGATGTGACTGAACATCTGTATTCCTCAAGTAAGCAGAAAGCACAGACTACCCTAAAAGGTGGCCGATACCAGACGTGACCGTCAGATGCCCTGGGCCGTCGCTCAGCGGTTTGGCGACTGCACAACTCTGCTAGACTCGTTCCAGCCCATTCATCCGTGGATTGTCACCGTGGTCACCGTCAACAGCCTGGAACAGCTGGGTCGAACACGCCTTTCACCCAACTTTTTTCTGAGAGACTTTCTTCACTCAGAGATCGCCCAGGTGGAAGGCATAACCAATATTCCAGTTGATCGCGACTTGCTCGTCGAGTCAGGCGGCAATCTGTGCACGGAAGTGCTTGAACCGATTCAGACTGCTTTAGGTAAAGTGAGCATTCGTTCTGCGTATCGCTCGCCCACGATCAATCAAGTGGGCAACGACAAGGGTTACAACTGCGCGAAGAATGAGTACAACTTTTCCCGACACATCTGGGACGTTAGAGATGCGGACGGACATCTCGGTGCCACGGCATGTGTTGTGGTCAATGCCTTCGTCGAGTTTTATGAAGCGACAGGTGATTGGACGGTGCTCGCCTGGTGGCTGTGTGATCACATCACGACCTTCCGGGAGATTACGTTTTATCCCCAGCTTGCAGCGTTCAACATTAATTGGTACGCAGGTCCGGTGTCGGAAGTTAAGATCTCGGCACAGATGCCGAATCCCCACACGGGTAAAAAAGGCATTCTGGCCCGCTCGACTGATCCACACTACAGTACAGATCACTCTGCGCATTATCAGGAATGGTTAAGCTCCATCTGAACAACAGATAGGCGCAACGACTAGGTATACGCGGGTCCAGCAGACATTTTTTTGGCGACCGAGTAAGCCCACCAACCAATGAGTGATCCTGCGATAAATTTCAGTGGGGAAATCACGAGAATCGGTATGGTGAGTATCCATCTGCCGGGCTCACCAAGGAACGCAACCAGGAGGGTCTTCATCCAGAGGAGCCAGGGAACATATTGCGTGATATAGACATCCACGCTCAGCTCGGAAAACGAGTAGCCACTGTTGAAGAGGATCCAGGCTGCCGATGTAATGACCAACGTCTGAATGAAGTTGCTAAAATTGGTAAACCAGACAACGGCCATAAGGATTGCGCGCATAACTTCACTCCGCTAACTGGTATCAATTATACGCCTATCAGGGATTTGGCAAAGTTGCGCTTGTTCAGTGAATTTCAGCCGTAGGTCTGGTTGCTCGGGCCAAAGAGTACCAATGATCGAATAGCGGTTACCTGGATGACCGCTATGTGGGTCATAGCAGACAAGACCCGAGAGGCCATCAATTCCGCTTAGTGCCCATTGCTGCCATTCCCGTCTCGGTAGATCATTGCCCGCTGGAAGGTCGGGAGAGAGTGAGATGGAAGCAACAGGATCATGTGTTTGTGGGTCTGTATCGATTAGCGCAAACGTGGGAACCAGTGTCGGTGCTTGCCACTGCGACATATGCAGGAGATGGGGTGGAGGCCCACTATTTGCCTTGGATGGAGGTAACGACATTACCCTCAGCGGGGACGCAACTGTGGTGGCGTATCCAACGACCGATTGGGCTCAGAGAGCTTTTTGTTCGAAGTGCGGCACGCATCTGTATATCAGGGTCAATCAATCGGGTCGCTATATCATTCCCGCAGGCTTTTTCAATTTGGGCCCAGAATTGGAGTTTGACCACCAGATCTTCGTAGACAAGCGGCCCAGCTACTATTGTTTTGCAAACGAGACTCGTGAGCAGACGGGAGCGGAGGTGTTCGCGGAGTTCGCTCCTACGTCAGATTAGTCCGCTTCTGGCCGAAAGGCGACGAATCTCTACCTGCCTGGATGGCCGTTATGTGGGTCATAGCAGACAAGACCCGAGAGGCCATCAATTCCGCTTAGTGCCCAAAGCCGACACATCTTGGTTCTCCTTCTCTTGCGTTTACTGATAGCTCACGA
>CBDUDJ010000125.1:0-6509 GCA_965365885.1 uncultured Gammaproteobacteria bacterium | reverse complement strand
CTGCTGCAAGCGTGCCGCAGCCTGGGCGGCTGTGCCACTGGCCGGGCAAAGCTGACCGAAGGCTTCGACCTGCCTGCAAGCTACATTATCCACACCGTGGGACCGATCTGGCGGGGTGGCGATCAGCGTGAGGCCTACCTGCTGGAATCCTGCTATCGGGAGTGTCTGCAGCTCGCGCTCGACAAATCCATGCCAACAATTGCGTTTCCCGCGATCAGTACCGGAATCTACGCCTATCCGCCGCATGAGGCCTGTGAGATTGCCGTGCGCAACGCTCGTGAAACGGCTTATCCGGGCACCATCGTGTTTGTCTGTTTCGACAGCGCGACGCGGCAACTCTACGAGTCGCAATTGACCGTGTCCCCGGCGCCACCCGAGTCGTGACCCTTCAGCCGGGGTATCTTGCCTCGAGTGCCGTATAGATCTCTGCCGGGACCGCATCCGGCAGACACTCGAGCTCGCCGAGAACCTCCACGAGATGTTCATTATCTTCGCGGCCTGACCAGACTTTGACATATTCTCCCGTCTTATAACCGTGGTTCTGCCGGAAGTTGTTCAGCACGTTCTTGCCGACGTACAGCTCGAAAAGTTCATTGAACGACAGCGGCAGGCTTGCCATCACTGCGGCAAACGCTTCGATCACAAACGCCCGTTCTGTCAGAGATACCTGCGCCAGTGTTTCTACGGCGGCGCGGAACACCGCGCTATCCGGCTCGGCGTTAAGTTTTTGTGCAGCCAGCAGCTGCACGCAGTCATCACTCAGTGTGCCCGCCCGCAGCAGATCGCTGAGTCCGAAGTGCCAGATGTCGACAATTTCCAGCTTCACCTGAGCCAGATCCGGATTCTGCTTCTTCCACCACTTCCAACCGTAGTGATCGAGCAGCTCTGCGCATTCCACCCAGATCGCCCTGTAGTATTCATACTCCTTCTCGCGCCAGTCCGGGTGCACCTGGCGGTTATGCAGTTCCTGCATCTCGGCCATCGTGTGCAGCATCTCCACAGCAGTGCCGGTACCTGACGCAGTTTCTTCAATATCAGCCATCTTCATCACGTTCCATCTTGATTTCGAAACCAGCCGGAGCGCCTACGCCGCGGCCGCAGCAAGTCCTCAACAGGATTATGGAGTATTGTATTGCGATGGCCAAACCGCCCACTACAGCGCTTGTGATGCACCCGGTCGTCTGCGATGAGTTAATCCGCGACGACCACATGCAGCGCCTGCGCAATCTGACCAATCTGGTCTCGGAAGAGCCGTATCGCGAGGTTGCAGAACTGGACGACTCCATGCTGCAGGTGGAGGTTCTTGTTACGAGCTGGGGTTGCCCACGCATAGATGCGGCAACTATCGATCAGCTGCCCCGCCTCAAGCTCATCGCGCACCTGGCCGGCAGCGTCAAAGGGTTTCTCGACGACGTCGTCTGGCGGCGTGGAATTCTGGTCAGCAATGCGGTCGCGGCCAACGCGGTACCCGTTGCCGAGTACACGGTCGCCGCAATACTGTTTGCCAACAAAAAGGTTTTTCAGCTCAATCGATTCTATCTGGACAACCATGAAAATCGTGCGCCATGGACGAAGGAAGCGCCGGATGTCGGAAACTATCGTAAGACTGTCGGCATCGTCGGCGCCTCCCAGGTCGGGCAGCTGGTAATCTCCCTTCTCGCACCGTTCGAAATCCGTGTGCTGTTGTACGATCCCTTTGTGACACCGCTGGCAGCACGCGACATGGGAGCGGTAAAAGTCGGCCTCTCGGAGCTGCTGTCAGGTGCCGACGTCGTCAGCCTGCATGCACCGCTGTTGAATGACACCCATCACATGATCGGCGCCCGCGAGCTTTCGCTCATGCGCGATGGTGCGACGCTGATCAACACGGCTCGCGGCGGGCTGGTGGATCAGGACGCACTGCTGCAGGAATTGACCAAGGACCGGCTGTTTGCTGTCCTTGATACGACCGAGCCGGAGGTACTGCCGGCGAACTCACCGTTCTATCGCCTGCCCAACGTATTCCTGACACCGCACATCGCCGGTTCGCTCGGCGACGAAACCCAGCGCCTGACCGACTTCATCGTCGCCGAGATCGAACGCTTCGCCCGCGGCAAGGCGCTTAAATACCTCGTGCGCAGGGAACATCTAGCCCGCTTAGCGTAAAATCGTTAGATTGATCCTGAATTTAGAGCTTGCCTGGGAGGCAGTGCATGGACCTGTCCTATGGACCGGAATACGAGTCTTTCCGCGAGGAAGTGGTCGCATTTTTGGACACGCACCGCGACACGGCCCCGAAAGGTGAGGGCATGCGGGCACCTGCTTCGCTCGCCTGGCAGAAACTGCTGATAGAAAACGGCTACGCCGCACGGACTATACCTGAGCAATACGGTGGCTATGGCGCCGAACCGGACATTCTCAAGTCGCGAATCATCGCCGAGGAATTCGCCCGCGCTAAAACGAGCACCGGACTCGGTGGCCAGGGCATTTCAATGCTGGTACCGACCCTCCTCGAGATGGGCACCGAAGAACAGAAACAGCAGTTTATCGGTCCGACGCTGCGCGGCGAGATGGTGTGGTGTCAGGGCTACTCCGAACCGGGCGCCGGCAGCGATCTTGCGAGCCTGCGCACGAGTGCTGTGCTCGACGGTGATGAGTGGGTGGTCAACGGTCAGAAGATCTGGACCAGCACTGCGCACATTGCCGATTGGATCTTCTGCCTGGTCCGCACCGAACCCGATGCGCCCAAGCACAAAGGTATTTCCTTTCTGCTCTTCGAGATGGATACCCCCGGTATCGAAATCCGTCCGCTGGTAGACATGACGGGGGTGGCCAATTTCAACGAGACCTTTTTCACCGACGTACGTCTGCCAAAACAACAGATTGTCGGTGAGCGTGGCCAGGGCTGGCTGGTTGCAAACGCGATTCTCGGCCACGAACGCGACTCGCTGGGAAATCCCAACATCACGCTGTCACGCTTCAACAGCCTCGTCGATCTGATGCAAACGGAGACGATCGACGGTCAACGGCTGATCGATCAGCCGACGTATCGAGATCGTCTGATGCGGATTCAGGGCCGGGTAATGGCCCTGCGCTGCAACGATTTGCGCCTGCTTTCGGCCAAACTGAACAATGCCGATGCGAGTCTGGCTCGCATGATCGTCAAACTTCAGGGCACTGAATTGCGCCACGATCTCGAGGGCCTCGCCATCGATGCCATGGGAGAATTCGGTCTGGCATACGACGACAATCCCTACCTTCGAGATCACGGCTCCTGGCAATCTCAATACATGTACTACCTGGGACTCATCATCGGCGGCGGCACGTCCCAGATTCAGAAGAACATCATCAGTGAACGAGGGCTCGGCATGCCGCGCGAACCCAAAGTCGAGAAGGCGTCCCAGGGGTAACAATGGAATTCGGACTCTCAGAAGAACAGACCCTGCTGCAGGACAGCCTGAACCGCTATCTGGACGACGCAAGCTCACTGGATGAGGTCAGGAGCTTCGTCGAAAACCCGGCCAGCGGATTATGGAGCGGTCTCGCTGAGCTCGGCGTGCCCGCTTTGCTGATTCCGGAAAGCGCAGGTGGCGTGGGCCTGGGTTGCGTCGAAGCAGCACTGGTTGCTGAATCGCTTGGTGCTCACACAGCACCCGCGCCCTTTATCGGCACGGCCGTCATGGCACCTATGGCGATCGCACTTGCGGGCGTCGAACAGGATGCTCTGCTTGCGGCAATTGCGGACGGCAGCACGACTGTCGGTGTCGCGGTGGCCGAATCGATTGCTGCCCGCGCCGATGCAGGCGTTGTGAGTGACGGTGCAAGTCTCAGCGGCAAGGCGCTTTTTGTACTCGATTTCGGCGCAGACCAGTATCTGGTAGCGGACACCAGTCGCGCGCTTTTTCTGGTCGCAGCCGATGCAGACGGGCTGCAGGCACGCAGCCTCGCAACGATCGACAAGACCCGGCCAAGCGGCGAGCTGGTATTTTCGAACACACCTGCTACCCGGCTCACGGATGATCCCGCTGTCCTGCGCCAGGTGGTTGATGCCGGTCGCGTCATGCTCGCCGCAGATACTCTCGGTGCGGCGCAGAATATGCTGGACCAGTCTGTCGAGTACGCCAAGCAGCGGGAACAGTTCAACCGGCCCATTGCTTCATTCCAGGCAGTCAAACACATGTGCGCCGAAATGGCGGCAGAACTCGAACCCTGCAGGGCACTCGTCTGGTATGCCGCCCACACGCTTGATGCCATCGCGGAGGAGACGACCCTGACCGCCTGTCATGCAAAAGCCCATCTCGCTGAAACCGGCACCTTCATCGCGAGAACCGCAACGGAAGTGCATGGCGGTATGGGATTTACCGATCTGCTGGGGCTGCACTACTGGTTCAAGCGGATCGGCTTCAACCGGCAGATGCTCGGCACACCCGAAACAGTCCGCGAAGAGGCTGCACGGGTGCAGGATCTGGTAGCCTGAGTTCGCATGACCACTTCTACATTTCCAGTATTGCCTCTGAAAGATACGGTGGTCTATCCCGAAATCGTCCAGCACCTCGCCGTGGGGCGACCGAAATCACTCGCCGCACTGTCCGCCGGTGCAGACCACGGCCGGGAGCTGATCGCAGTTGCGCAGAATCGTGGCGAAATCGAAGACCCGGCTGCCGAGGACCTGCACAAAATCGCGACACTCGTCAGAATCAGCAGGGTTGAGAAACACGATAACGGGGCACAGGTCATCGTCCAGGGGATCCGACGAGTGCTTCTGGGAGAACCACTGGATAATTCTGAATACCTGTCGTTCACCTTTACGGAGCTCCCCGAGTTGACCCTGGACGACCTCGGCGAGGAAAGTGCCGAGGTCGATGCTCTGCTGCGGGAAAATCAGCAGCTGGCGCAGCAGATCGCCAACGTTCTCGATACCGAAAACGGCGACCAGATCTACCACCAGCTGGTCGGTTCCATCGCGAACCCGGTCACGCAAATGTACCGGATCGCATCGCTTGCCAATCTGAACATCGAGCAACGTCAGAGTGTGCTCGACGCAGGCACGGCGCTCGAACTGATGAAGGTCGTGCACGATATATTGCTCCACGAACTGCAGGTTACGGAACTGCGACGGCAGATCGCCGAGAAAGCGCGCGAAGATCTCGATCAGCAACAACGCGAACATGTCCTGCGGCAACAGAAACGTGCCATCGAACACGCGCTGGGTGAAGGTAGCGAAGACGAAGACATCGCCGAGCTCAAAGGTCAGCTCGAGGATGCAAAGCTACCCGAAGGCGTGCAGAAAGAGGTCGACCGGGAACTGGCCCGGCTTGCTCGCATGTCCGCAAGCGCAGCCGACTATCAGGTCGCTCGCGCCTATCTCGAACTCGTCGCCGAATTGCCCTGGCACGAGCACACCGAGGATCAACTGGACCTGGCACACGCCCAGGCAATACTCGATGAAGATCACTACGGACTCGAAGACGTCAAGGAGCGCATCCTCGAATCGCTCGCGGTCATGATCTTAAATCCCGCCGCAAAAGCGCCCATTCTCTGCTTCGTTGGCCCGCCCGGCGTCGGTAAAACCTCGCTGGGTCAATCCATCGCCCGTGCTATGGGGCGCAAGTTCGAACGTCTGAGCCTGGGCGGCTTGCACGATGAAGCCGAATTGCGCGGACACCGCAGGACCTACATCGGCGCTATGCCGGGACGAATTCTCCAGGGCATCCGCCGCACCGGGGTGGTCAATCCGATACTCATGCTCGACGAGATCGACAAGCTGGGACGGGATTTTCGCGGCGATCCGTCAGCTGCGCTGATGGAAATCCTCGATCCAGCACAGAACAAGGAATTCCGCGACAACTATCTGAACCTGCCGTATGACCTGTCGAAGGTTCTGTTCATCACAACGGCCAACACGCTGGAGGGGATATCGCGTGCGTTGCTCGACCGCATGGAAGTCCTCGAACTGACCGGCTACAGTGATGTCGAAAAACAAGCCATTGCACGGCAGTACCTCATCCCGCGCCAACTCGAAGAAGCCGGGCTCGTCGAAGCTCAGATGCTGATCTCCGAAGAAGCTTTGCATACGATGATTCGCCGCTACACGCGTGAGGCGGGTGTTCGCGAACTGGAACGTGTGATCGGCAGGCTTGCACGCAAGCGCGCGCGCCAGGTGGTGGACGAACAGGCAACGACAGACGAAGTGTCGGCCACCTCTCTGAGCGTTCTGCTGGGGCCGGAAAAATATCAGTCCGATCAAGGCCGTGAACAGCTGGTACCCGGGGTAGCCGCGGGTCTTGCCTGGACCGAAGCTGGCGGTGATGTGTTGTATGTGGAAGCAACTCTCACGCAGAAAGACGAGAAAGTGATCCTGACCGGTCATCTGGGTCAGGTCATGCAGGAGTCAGCGAAGGCGGCACGCAGTTACCTGTGGTCGGTTGCCGAGCAACTCGGCCTCGAGCGGGCCAAAATCGAAAGTACCGGCGTTCACATTCACGTGCCGGCTGGTGCTGTGCCGAAGGATGGACCCTCAGCGGGGGTCA
>CBDUDJ010000124.1:0-6516 GCA_965365885.1 uncultured Gammaproteobacteria bacterium | reverse complement strand
ACCCCTGCAACGCGAAGACCGCACCGATAACGAGCAGATATAACAGAGTCCTTGGTGTCATCGGTTTCAACAACCGGCTAACGGTCGTTAACCGCTGGCTGGTCACGATCAGCATAGGCGGAATGACGCAAGACACTTCCCCTCCAAACGAACGTAGCTGGAGCTTAGCGCAGAGTTAGGCATCGGTGCACCCGGTGCGGAAAATCGGCGCCATGGGTAGCATGCGGCGGTCACGGTGGCAGAGTGTTAACGTGGCTGCCAGACCTGAACTGTGCCCGGACGATGAAACGCGCCAACGATGATCCCGCCTTTTACAGGCACCTAACTGAGAAAGGTCACCTGTTCCACAACCGGGTTTGCTTTGTACAACCTGGTTCAGTGTTTCCGGGGCATCCCTGCATTAGAGAGAACAGGATTTTCGACTTTGACGGTTTCTTTCATGTTGTCGACATGATCGAACACGCCGCGGAAACGAAAATGAAGCCACAGACGGTTCCGTTCGATGAAATCTGGCATGCTATTAGGCGCCCGGGGCAGGAGCAGCACATCAGGCAGACCGAGAGATTCAAGGCTGCTGATCCGAGCTTTCCCGGCCTGCTCGCACCGGTGAAAAACCCCGCAGATAAACCATATCGCATGCTCGACGGCCGCAGAAGGCTGTGGAAACAGGAGGACCTTGGTGCTCGTGAAGGACTTTTCTATATATTTCCCGAGCCAGAGGTTTACGAGTTCTTCTGGATGCTGGCGTCCGCTAACCAATTGAGTAGTGATTTTTAACTAACAAAGCAGCAGGAGCAGCCGTGGTGTTGCTAGAGGATGGCGATCTCAGTGATCTAAAAAGGGCGAAGGCTCTGCTTGAGAATCCTGGCGTCGCGGCAAAAATAACGGATCTGATCGGCTCGCCGATCGAAAAAGGAATCGAGCTACTACCGGAAAACTGGAATCAGAAAGTGGCTCAGGTTACGCAGACAGCGCTTCAAAGAGCGGTGGACACCGCGGTCTTAACGATGAAAGAGGTACCGGGTGAAGAAGCATCGAACGCCTGGCACAAATTAGCGGTCGCAACATCCGGCGGCGTTGGCGGTTTCTTCGGCTTGCCTGCATTGGCAGTGGAGCTACCGGTTTCAACGACGATCATGCTGCGCTCCATCGCAGATGTAGCTCGAAGCGAAGGCGAAGCGATTGGCAGTGCTGACGCAAAAATAGCCTGCATCGAGGTTTTTGCATTGGGTGGACCGAGCGCTCGCGACGACGCTGCCGAGACTGGTTACTTCGCTGTGCGCGCATCTTTAGCGACGGCCGTCTCGGAAGCTACCGCGCATCTCGCTAAAGAAGGGCTGGCCCAGGAAGGTGCACCTGCCCTCGTGCGATTAATCATCCAGGTTGCCGAACGTTTCAGCATTCAGGTCTCGCAAAAGGCTGCCGCGCAGGCAATTCCGGCACTGGGGGCAGCAGGTGGTGCGTTGATCAACACGTTATTTATTGATCACTTTCAAAATATTGCTTGTGGTCATTTCATCGTAAGGAGGCTCGAGCGGAAATACGGCAATGAACCGGTGGTAGAAATGTACCGGCACGCATAAAGCTATGGAAAGTCGTGGTCAGAGGAATGTCGGGGTCAGACACTCTGACCCCATTGCTAGGTTGGACAGAATTTGGGCGTCAGGTCGAGCACCATGAGTAGACGACCGAAGCCAATATACTGTCCGGCCATCATGCCGAGCTCGAGAATCTCCGGCTCGGTGAACTCTTCACGCAGCCGATCGAAAAACTCATCGTCGATGTCGTGGTGATTCGTCGCGAGGCGTTCTGCGAATTCCACAGCGACCGCTTCCCGCGATGAAAACGAGCTACCGTCCGCATCGAGGTCTTCGATCTTTTCTTCAGTAAGGCCGTTTTCCATCGCCGATGGAAATCTCACGCCCAGTCACGTGAAGCAGTCATTGAGCCGGGCAATCTTCAGCCGCACCAACTCCTTCAACTCCGGTTCCAACAGGCCAGCGTTGTGTGCCGGGTAGTAGAACTGATTGTAGTTGTCGAAAAATGATTGATGCTGGGCCATACCACGCAGCACCGAAGCATCGGCGCCCGTGGCTTCCACCGCCTGAATGCGCTCGCGGGTCGCTTCATTCAGCTCGTCGTCTGGAAGCAATCGTATTCTCGCCATAATAGTCTCGTGTAGTTGTCAGGCCCTGATCAGCCGAAATTCGATCGAAAGTGCAATCCGAACGGCCGTCTGTCACGCTATGCGCAACGGCCACGTGGCTGAATTATGACATGCGAGGCGCAGTGCAGCGTGGTTTCTGGGAGTACCTGAGACACAAAGAGATTGACTACTTTCCCGCTGGCAGATTGCGCTGGTGGTTGTTGGGATTGATCGTACTGGGCTGGGCGGTCGAGCAGTACGAGGCGCTGAAGAATGGACCGGTACTGGTCTATATTCTCGAGGACTTCGATAAATCTCTGGTGGAATGGGGCTACGCGGCGGCCGGCTTCGGCCTGATCTACAGCCTTGGCGCTGTCGTACTGAGCCGCGCGGGAGATCGTTTCGGGCGTCGACCTCTCATGATCTGGCCGGTTTTTGCCTATGCCATTATCTCGAGCTTAGGTGCGCTCGCACCGAACTTCTGGACCCTCGCCCTGCTCGTAGGCGTAGGCAGCTTCATGATGGCAGGCATGAATCCAGCGGTTCATGCTGCTTCACGCGATCTTACGCCCAGGATGGGACGGGCAATGGTCTACGCCTGGGTCTCGCTGGCATTCACGATCGGTGCGCTCATGTCGACGGCGGTTGCCGCGCAGACGTTACCGATCTGGCCGGGTTGGCGCTCGCAATACTGGATCGCGGCCGGACTCGCGGGGTTCGCCGCGCTGGTCATCTTCGTGTTTTATCGCGATCTGAGTCTGCGGGTGCGTGGTCAGATCATGCAGTCGCAGCAAAAAGATGGAAAAGACGAGGGCGACACCGGATCTGCAGGGGACGCCTACGATGATGGCCGCCAGGTCTATCGCAATCCGCGACTGTGGCTTTTGTCGACGGTCATTGTTTTCTGGTCACTCACCTATGTGACGGTCTCGGCGTATGTACCTACCTTTCTGACCCAGCACCATCAGCTCGAACCTGCCCGCGCTGCTGGAGTCACTTCGTATTTCTGGATCGTTTTCACCGTGAGCGTGTTTATCTCAGGTTGGCTCTCGGACAAATTGCGCGTTCGCAAGACCGTAACAGCATTTGGCGGGATCACCACTGGCTTGTGTTTCATATACGGCGCGACGCTGCCGGTCGATACACCAGAGAGCACGCTGACGCTCGTCTGGTCGGCAACAGGTTTTTTTGCGGGCTTTATTTATCCCGCATGGTGCGCGATCTATTCTGAGACCGCAGAGAGCGTGAGCCCGCACGGCGTTGCTCGCGCGTTCGGAATCACCGCCACACTGGCGCCGGTGTCAGGGCTGTTTCTCAATCTTGGTTTACCGCGTGTCGTCGAGACTTGGGGCTGGTCGACCTGGATGATCATCGCGGGAGTCTGCTGTTTCTTTGTCTCGCTGCTCGTTGGATTCGGCAAAGGCCCATGGTGGGTGCCGGCTCAGGAACGACGGGATCAGCGGTAGCCATCTATCACGAACAGATTCCCCCGGTCATAGTCCCTTGTGTAGACAAACTCGTTGCCGTTGGGTGCCCACGCTCCGCCGTGGACATGCCAGATGCCGCGGCCAAACGTGAGCTGTTCGGGTTCGCCTGCAGCGACAGGTAAGCGCCCGTCGCCATCCGGTCGTGCAAGTGCCAGGCGCCAACGATTCATGCTGAAATGACTGTCTGCGCTGTTATAGGCAACCGCGACACCTCCCGGAGCTACTTCCAGCTCCGTCGCATTCGCATCGAGGAGGATCACCTCATCGCCGGTCTCGAGGTCCGCTGCGAGCATTTCGATCTGGCCGGATCCATCGAGTTTATTGCGTGTATAAATCACCCGCCGGCCATCTAAGAACCAGTCGAACCTGAGCACGCCCGAAATTCCGGTCTTACGAGCATCACTACCGTCTGCGGAGATCAGCGACAACGTTGAACCTCGCTCGCCGGGCGCGAGATAGGCGATTGCGCTTCCATCCGGAGCCCAGCGTGGGGCCATGCGCGCTTGTACCCACCAGTCGCCGTCCATTGGAATCGCCTGGTCGGAGATGCGGTGTGGTGCGCCGCCGTCGACGTTGACGACCCACAGTTGAAACGGTCCTCCGCGGTTGGACAGAAATACCACCTGAGTTCCATCGGGTGACCAGTCTGGCGTGCGATCCTCCTTGGCGTCAGGTGGTCGCGTGAGCTGTTGTTCGGCGCCAGTCGCGAGGTCATGCAGCCACAGCTCTGAACGACCACTGCGCGCTGACTGAAACAAAATGGTGCTGCCGTCGGGCGAGTAGCCCTGACCGAAGTTGTCGCCAACGCTGAGCGAAATTTGCTCATCGGTGTCCGGCTTGCCAACCTGCGTACGGTAGAAAGACGTCTCGTGCGTCCAGCGCGAGTATGAGATGCGTCCCGTGGACGATGGAATTGGAACGCTTGCTCCGGCACCCGTTGTCAACGATCGCAGTTCGCCAGATGCAACGTCGATGTCCCAGATATCACCACCGCCCGTCTCGTTTTTTGTCACTGTAAAGATGATCTTGCTGTCATCGTTGGACCAGGCCGGACTGCCATTTGGGTTGCCGTCCACCAGCAACGGTTTCACCTCGCCACCTGCTGCGGGCACCACGAAGAGATCGCCTGCGGGGTTGCGCATGAAAGCGATCTGATTGCCGTCGTGTGACCACGCAGCGCGTGCATCCAGCATGCCAGGCTCGGAGGTAAGCTGCGTTTCTTCGCGTGTCTCGATGTCGATCGTAAACAGACCGAGGCCGAGAGGATGAGCTCGCGAAAGGACGAGCTTCGTACTGTCAGGCGACCAGGGTTGTGAACCGATCACGGCGACGGAGGTGAAGCGGTCGAGATACGGCAAATAGGTCTTCGCAATCATCCGCCTGATTCCGCCACTGGCAGCAACGACATACACCTTCATGCCCGATCCATCGTCAGAGATGAAGGCGATCTTTGAACCATCCGGCGACCAACGCGGCATCATGTCGTCGTTAGGACCGCCAGCCACGAGGTGTGGTTCACCTCCTGCAACCGACCGTATAGCGATATCCATCGATCCGTTCAGCGTGTAGTCGTAGGCCAGTTGGCTGCCATCGGGTGACCAGCTGCCCGAGAGCAGAAGACCCGATTGCTCCACCAGAGGTGAAAGCGTGAGTTCGGGCAACTCTTTTCCGGTCGATGCTGAACCTGCCCACCAACCGGCACCTACTGCCAGCGCGATGAGGGCGACTGCAGATAGCAGTACCTGTCCTGATAACCAGCTGGGTCCACGCTCGCTTGCTGGCTCATCACGTACATCGAAAAACCACGACAGTGCCAGGGCGATTGGAAAACCCAGCGCTCCTGCCCACAGCACGAGATCCACAGCGCTGTCGGGAAGTCCGAGTCGTGGCGCCGCAATGTCGGCGAATTCGAGTACCGCAAAGGCTGCAGCTGCGTAAACCACCGCGGCGCGAAGGACCTTGCGTCGGCGCAGTTCCTCTAAAAAGTTGGAGGAGCTTGTCATTGCCGAGCTATTGTACAGGCGTTTCTCAAGTACTTCCCAACACCGGTATCGTTTCCAGATTGAATCCGCACCTGTACTCTGCAATCAATCGAGAGTAGAAGAAACCGCTCAAGACAGAAATCTTGAACGATGGCGGAATTGGTGGGGGATCGTCATGCAGCGACGTCAATTCATTCAGGCATCAATCGCGGCGGGCGCATCGCCATCACTGGTGTTGGCCCGGGAGGCTGGCTGGTCGGCAGGGCAGGTGTCTCATCTGGTGCCGGCTGCCAACCACGATCGGTTTGTCATCAAGGCGGGCTTTCACCGCTCTGTAGTACCGTCCCTGCTGGTTGCTGACAAACGCATCCCAGGTCGACCCACGGACACGACAGACACGGGATTTGCTTTCGATGTACAAGGGCTGACACCCGATACAATCTATGAACTGAGCCTTGTGCAGGGTCGGGAAAATCTCTGTGATCCCTGGCCGCTGAAAACTTTTCCTGCGCCGGACGCTGAACCCGAACATGTGCGCCTGCTTGTTTTTACGTGTGCGGGTGGTCATCCGCTGATGACTGAGGGCGAAAACTCGATATTCCTCCCCATGGATATCCGCCGCAGGCTCTTGAACCGTGGGCTCGCATTTCAGCCAGATGCACTGATCGCGATTGGCGATCACATCTATTGGGATCAGCGAACCTCGCTGGAATCGAGCAACCCGCAACGGCGTGAACTGGCTGCTGAGATCTATCATTCAGTGGGTATGCTGGATCGTGCCAGACCGGCGCTTGGAAATCCTAACGAGGCATTGTTGAAGGTTGTGGCTGGCGAACAGATTGTTCCACTTTATGGGACGACGTTGCGTTCAACGCCCAGCTATTTCATCAATGATGATCAC
>CBDUDJ010000123.1:0-6562 GCA_965365885.1 uncultured Gammaproteobacteria bacterium | reverse complement strand
AAAGGGGTGGTGGGTGGCTATAGTTTGCGGCGTGAAGCGAAATGATCAGACACTGCTAACCTCTCTTACGCTCCTGCTCCTGCCGGTGTAGCCGGCGTATATCCTCTCAAAAGGGCCGCATTGCCCAACAGTCACCAACGATCAGTTACCTCGACGCGTGCTGCGTGTGATGGCACTGGCTGTCGAGATTTTCTAAAGTACGATATTGGCGATTTGTAAGTCGCCACAGGCGAGCAATCCAACATGAGCGAGCAAATTTCAAAT
This sequence comes from uncultured Gammaproteobacteria bacterium, assembly GCA_965365885.1. GTDB lineage: Bacteria > Pseudomonadota > Gammaproteobacteria > Pseudomonadales > Azotimanducaceae > SZUA-309. The sequence goes on along the minus strand of CBDUDJ010000123.1, from coordinate 6,298 downwards.
CCGGACTCCGGCCGTGCGGCCAACAAAATGCCGTTTCACAAGTACAAAGCATTTGCGCCGATCGAACTGCCTGACCGCCAGTGGCCGGGTCAGGCGATCACCCAACCACCACGCTGGTGCAGTGTGGATCTCAGGGATGGCAATCAGGCGTTGATCGACCCGATGAATGTGGTCGAGAAACTCAGGATGTACGAACTGCTGCTCGAAGTAGGTTTCGCTGAGATCGAGGTCGGTTTCCCGGCTGCATCACAACCGGACTTCGACTTCATTCGGCAGATCATCGACGAAGATCGCATTCCAGAAGGTGTCGCAATACAGGTGTTGTGCCAGGCTCGTGAAGAACTCATAGAGCGTACCGTTGAGGCACTCCAGGGTGCGCCTAAAGTGATCTTCCACCTCTACAATTCTACCTCCGAACTGCAGCGCAGGGTGGTCTTTGGCATGGACCGCGGGGGGATTGTCGATCTTGCGGTCAACGCTACACAGAAGGTCAAAGCAGGTCTGGCCACATTGGATTCCGAGATCACGTTCGAGTATTCACCGGAAAGTTTCACCGGCACGGAACTCGATTTCGCAGTGGAAATCTGTGCCGCGGTAGCCGATACCTGGGGTGCGACAGCACAGGCGCCAATGATCATCAACTTACCTTCAACCGTTGAGATGGCAACGCCGAATGTCTATGCCGATCAGATTGAATGGTTCGTGCGACAATTTCCGGATCGCGAACGAGCAGTGATCAGCCTGCACACGCACAATGATCGTGGCACTGGAATTGCGGCTACCGAAATGGCGCTTATGGCTGGTGCCGAGCGTGTTGAAGGGACGTTGTTTGGCAACGGCGAGCGCACCGGAAATTGCGACATCATCACAATGGCGATGAATATGTTCAGCCAGGGGGTCGATCCACAATTGGATTTTCGCGAAATGCCACGCATCCGTGCAACGGTTGAAGAGATAAACAAATTGCCCGTGCACGAGCGTCATCCCTACGCCGGAGACCTCGTCTTCACCGCCTTTTCAGGCTCGCATCAGGATGCGATCAAAAAGGGTATGTCGCAGGTAGATCTGGAACACTGGGAAGTGCCTTATCTGCCAATCGATCCCGAAGATGTCGGTTCGTCATACAAAGAGACTGTTCGCGTCAACAGTCAATCAGGCAAGGGTGGCGTAGGCTTCATTCTGGAGGAGCATCACGGCATTGCGCTGCCACGTGAGATGCTGGTCGAGTTTTCTTCGATTGTGCAGAAATTGACCGAGAAGCTGGGTCGCGAAGTTAAAACGGAAGAAATACTCGAAGCCCTGCTCGACGAATTCATCGTCGCCAGTGGTCCGTACCGCCTTGTTGATTTCGATCTTCTCACCGGACGTGAGGCGGACCAGCGCATCGTTGCGCGAGTTGAGGTCAACGAACAGCAGGTGACGATTGATGGCGAAGGCTCAGGTCCGATCGAGGCGTTCGTGAATGGCCTGGTCGAGACACTGAATGAACCGCTCAATATCATCGACTACCACGAACACGCGCTGACAACGGGTAAAGATGCCAATGCCATCTGTCTGCTTGCGATCGATGATCCTGTGGCTGGCCGATGCTATGGAATTGGCCTGAGTCGCAACACGATCACCGCGTCATTGAGTGCGATCATCTCAGCGATGAACCGACGTTGGAGTAAATAGCTCAGGCTTCTTCACTCGAGGGCAGGCGCGTGATTTTTAGACTTTTTATCACATTTTCTTTTATCTGCAACGTCTCGATCAGGTAGTCCTCGACACGCAGACACAGGTTGCTTTCGGGTATCGCCTCTAAATGCTCCAGCACAAAGCCGTTGAGCGTCTTTGGCCCGTTCGTGGGTAGTTCCCAGCCGAGCACGCGGTTGATGTCCCGCAGAAGCGCCATGCCGTCGATCAGGTATGAGCCATCTTCCTGCGGGTGAATTTCCGGTATGTGGGCTGCGTAATCGGTCGTGAATTCCCCCACGATTTCCTCGAGGATGTCTTCTAGCGTAACAATTCCCTGAACGTCTCCATATTCATCAACCACTAGAGCGATCCGTTTCTTTTCTTTTTTGAAGTTCACCAGCTGTGTATTCAGCGGTGTCTGCTCGGGCACAAAGTAGGGCTCATCCGTGAGTTGCATGAGGTCAGCGCGAGTCATCTGGTCCGCTTGAACCTGGCGCGGTAAATGGCGGGCCAACCGCCGTAGATGGAGCATTCCCAGGATGTTGTTGATGTTGTCTTTGTAGACAGGAAGACGCGTGTGTTGACTGTTTGCCAGAACGTTGAGAATGTTCGGCATCTCCTCATCGATATCTATTCCAACTATTTCCCCTCGCGGCACCATGATGTCGTCTACTGAAATTTTTTCGAGGTCAAGAATGCTGAGCAGCATGTTCTGGCCGCCCCCCGGAATGCCGACGCCGGCATCAACCACCGTGCGCAACTCATCGACACTCAATGCCTCGCCTTCTATCTCTGTGGATTTCGGGAGAAACGGTTTGACCAGGTTATTGGCGATGAAATTGATGAACAGAACAACCGGATAGAAGAGCTTGAGCATCGGTTCGAGTATGTAAGCGGCAGAGAAGGCGATTCTCTCCGGTGCTTGAGCCGCGATTGTTTTGGGAGCCACCTCGGCAAATACCAGGAAAAATACGGTCAGCACGACAGGCGCTAGAACAACGCCGGTATCACCGAAGAGCTGGATACCGATCACTGTTGCCACGCTCGCGGCTGTAAAGTTCACGAGGTTGTTGCCAAGCAGGATGACGCCGAGAAGTCTATCGGGACGCCGTAGCAAGCGATTCGCTTTGCGCGCGCCGCGGCGCTTTTCTTTGACGAGATGGCGCAGCCGATAGCGGTTCAGACCGATCATCGCCGTCTCGGCGCTTGAGAAAAAAGCGGACAACGCTGTCAGCACCAGAATGATGCCGAGCAGAATATAGGGCGGGAAGTCTGTCATGACCGGTCGAGCAGTATCTCCAGGACGAACTTGCTGCCGAAGTAAGCCAACACCAGAAGCGCGAACGCAATCAGCGACCAGCGAACGGCCGTCGTGCCGCGCCATCCCAGAAGATGATGGCCGCCGAGTAGTATCGCGTACACGAGCCAGGATGCGAGGGACAGCGTGGTATGGTGGACGACATGTTGCGCAAACATATCTTCGAGAAATATGAAGCCGGTTGCGATCGCAAGACTGAGCGCGGTCAGACCGATCCACAATAGTGGAAAAAGCAGCGCTTCCATGGTTTCCAGAGGCGGTAGCAGGCGCAACACCGCGATAGTACGTTTACTGCGCAACTCGCGTTCGAGCACGCCGAGCAGTACCGCCTGGCAGGTGGCCATGAACAGTATTGCGTAAGCTGCAATTGACAGGAAGATGTGCCACACGAGTGCTGGTGTTGCATCTGTAATCGGTGTGAACGAGACGCCGAAAAACCGGGCAGCCAGAACGCTCAGTGCACCTAGAGGCAGCACCAGAACCAGCAGGTTGTGCACAGGCAGTCGCATGCTTGCGATTAACGTAAGGCCGGCAAGCACCCAGGTTACGAGACTGGCTGCGGCGAAAATTCCAAGGTGTAATCCTGCTGGTGTGTTTATTACCTGATATGTCGACGCGCCATGGAAAACCAGTGCGGCCAGCGTCAGGAGCGACACCTTGTGGATGCTGACTGACCCACCTTTATTGAAGCTTCGAACCAGCACGACGGTGGCGGCGATATACGCAGCTGCTGCGATTAAGCCGGCTGCTGCGGCGAAGCCCATAACCGAAGATGTCATCTTCGGAGTTTGGCATAACCCTCTAATGCCGTGAAGGGCTATAATCGCGCGGCGTCTCGTCGTGCCAAACAAGCGATGCGGACGAAACCATCAGATGAAACCACAAAAGATCGGCAGAAAGACAAGCCGAAAATATGACGAATAGACAGACGAAGAACTACTTGTTAGAGGAAGCCCATGTTTGAAAGCTTGTCCGAACGCCTGGCTGTCACCCTGCGAGGCTTGTCCGGCAAGGCCCGATTGTCCGAAGAGAACGTCAGCGCAGCACTGCGGGATGTTCGCATGGCGCTGCTCGAAGCCGATGTGGCGCTGCCAGTCGTCAAAGAATTTACGGATCACGTAAAAGTCCAGGCTTTGGGCCAGGCCGTATCGGCCGCGCTCAACCCGGGTGAGGCGTTCGTCAAGATTGTCCATGACGAGTTGGTGCACCTCATGGGTGAAGCAAATGACGCGCTGGATCTCAGCACCAAGCCGCCGGCCATAGTTCTAATGGCCGGCCTGCAGGGTGCAGGCAAAACGACCACGGTAGCCAAGCTTGCCCGCTTGCTCAAAGAGAGGGAACGCAAAAAGGTGGCGGTCGTGAGCGCGGATGTTTATAGACCCGCTGCGATCGAACAGCTGCGCACACTGGCGGAGGAAGTCGGTGCTTATTTCGTTGAGTCGACAGCGGAGGAACTGCCCAAGGCAATCGTCGAACGGGCGGTGGCCGAAGCTACAACTCAGTTCGCAGACGTTTTGTTGGTGGATACAGCCGGACGTCTTGCGATCGATGAAGCGATGATGACGGAGATCCGTATGCTGCAGGCGACTTTGCAGCCGATCGAGACGCTCTTCGTGGTCGACGCAATGACGGGTCAGGATGCTGCCAACACAGCCAAGGCCTTTAATGATGCGCTAACCCTCACGGGTGTAGTGCTCGCTAAGGCGGATGGCGATGCCAGGGGCGGTGCTGCACTGTCTGTGCGCAGCATTACCGGCAAGCCCATCAAGTTCATAGGTAATGGCGAGGGCACAGAAGCGCTCGAACCGTTCCATCCTGACCGGCTGGCGTCGCGAATTCTCGGCATGGGCGATGTGCTGACCCTCATCGAGGAAGCCGAGCGCAAAGTAGACAAGCAGAAAGCACAACGTCTCGCAAACAAGCTGCAGCGTGGCAAGAAGTTTGATCTTGCAGACTTTCGTGACCAGCTTTCGCAGATGGCTGAGATGGGTGGCGTGGGCAATCTTCTCGACAAGATACCGGGTATGGGACAGGTACCGGCCGCTGCGCAGAAACAGGTCAATGAGGGCATGTTTCAGCAGATGGGCTCGATCATCGATTCTATGACCCCCCACGAGCGACGATTCCCGGACGTGATAAACGGTTCACGTAAAAGACGCATTGCCGCGGGGAGTGGGACGCATCTGCCTGACGTGAACCGTCTGCTGAAACAGCACAAGCAGATGCAGAAAATGATGAAGAAGATGGGTAAGAAAGGTGGCATGCAGAAGATGATGCGCGGCATGCAGGGCATGCGTCAGCCGCCGAGTTTTCCGCGCTGAAATGGGCAAAATCTTTGTTTGCAACCCTGAATCGTTCCATTACAATACCGCGCCTTTCGATACAGGGTAGATAGATGGTAACGATTCGCCTCTCGCGACACGGATCAAAGAAGAATCCGTTTTATCACATCACCGTCGCCGACCGTTCGGTCCAGCGCGATGGCAGATTCGTGGAGCGCGTAGGTTTCTTCAATCCGGTTGCGAAAGGCCAGGCGGAGACACTGCGTGTTACTCTGGATCGTGTCGACTACTGGCTGTCCGTCGGGGCCAGGCCATCAGCCGTTGTTAAGAAACTGATCTCGCAAGCTCGCCGTAACGCCGGTGCTTCAGCACAAGCGCAAACGGCCCAGGCGCCGGCGGAAGCCGCCGCCGCTCAGTAGCAAAACCGCATTCTTCCGGCCGCGCATGGTGTGGCTGTTGAGAATGGACCTCCTATGAATTCCGGCAGCGATACGGTGGTTGTGATCGGCCGTGTGCAGGGCGCCTATGGGGTGAAAGGCTGGGTTCATCTGGCGTCGTACACCGATCCTGCAGACAACCTCCTGGCGTATTCTCCATGGTTACTGGAATGTGCGCAGGGCTGGCAGGCGATCGAGACGCTTACGACCCGGCCGCACAAGCAGGGATTTGTTGCTGAATTCAGTGGTGTCGATGATCGTAGTGGTGCTGAGCGACTCCAGGGCAGGCATATCGGGGTTCCTGCCAGTGCGCTGCCGCAGCCTGAGAAGGATGAATATTACTGGCGGGATCTCATTGGCCTGGAGGTCGTAAATTGTAAAGGTCTCCTGCTCGGCACGGTCCTCGGTTTGCTGGAAACGGGAGCCAAAGACGTGCTGGTCGTCAGCCGCAACGCCGCGGCCGATGCGGCTGACAAAGAAGCCGAAGAATTGATCCCGTTTGCCCGGCAGTATGTGACTGCGGTGGATGTGGCGGGCGGCCGGATCACCGTCGACTGGGATCCGGACTGAGCGATGTGGTTCGG
>CBDUDJ010000122.1:0-6582 GCA_965365885.1 uncultured Gammaproteobacteria bacterium | reverse complement strand
TGCTACGTGACGGTGAAGCCTGGCTGCTGGGAGCCAGCATCACGCCTCTATCAAGCGCATCAACACACGTCATCGCAGATCCGCAACGGACAAGAAAACTATTACTGCACACCAGGGAACTGGCTCGCATCTTCGCTGCAACCCAGCAGAAAGGATTCGCGTGCATCGCAACCGCAATGTACTGGAAAGGCAACAAGGTCAAATGCGAAATCGCGCTTGGCAAAGGTAAGAAATTGCATGACAAGCGAGCCAGCCAACGCGATCGCGACTGGAATCGTCAGAAGCAGCGTATACTCAAACAGGGCTGATCGATTGCAGGCTCGCTATGCACCGATACTGCGGCGCCAGTGAATCATCTCGATGGCGGCCGCAGCGGCCTCATACCCTTTGTTGAATTCGTCATCCGCTGCACGCGCTTTCGCCTGTTCCATTTCGAACACAGGCAGGATTTCAACGATGACCGGCCGCCGATACTGCAACATCACCGCAGCAAGTCCACGCATGCATTCATTAGTGATCATCTCGAAGTGCAGAGTCTCACCTTTGAGAATTACTCCGAAACAGATCACCGCATCGATTTCTCCTTGCGTATCGACAGCCAGGAGGTCAGCAGCAGCGAGCGGCAACTCGAGCGATCCCGGCAGCGTGTGAACATCGACGTGTTTGAAACCGTGCACGTGTAACACGCCTTCACAAGTCTGCGTCAGAGCATCGACAATTTCCGGATACCATTTCGATTTCAGGATCGCAATCCTACCCGGGTTCTTGATCTCCGGGAGTCCGCTAAGATCAACCACCGTCTTCACCATGACCCAGTTCCAACCTAAATTCGTCGACGTGCGGCAGGATACCGGATTGCGGCGATCGGTGTGAGGAGTAGCGGATATCGCTAGCGCCCACGCGGGGGCGCGAGTATCGTTTTCCCGACATTGGCTGCTGGCACTGAATAATGACAGAGAAATTCCTGAACTGGCGGCCACACCCCTGGCATGGGCTCGAGACCGGCGATTCCAGAGCCGGGATCGTGACAGCATTCATCGAGATCACGCCATTTGACCTGGTCAAGTACGAAGTAGACAAAGCCACCGGTTATCTGCGCGTGGACCGGCCACACAAGACTTCCTCATTGCCGCCCACACTCTACGGTTTCATTCCCCGAACATACTGTGCAGAAAAGGTTGCCGCACTGATGCCCGATGCCGACCGTGGAGATGCCGACCCACTCGATATCTGTGTGCTCAGCGAACGTCCCATCTCCCGTGCCGAAGTCATCCTGAGTGCCCGGGTGGTTGGCGGGTTGCCGATGCTCGACGGCGGCGAAGCCGATGACAAGATCATCGCTGTGCTGGATGCCGACGAAATCTGGGCTGATCTCAACGACATCGGCGACCTGCCAGAACAACTCGTGGGTCGCTTGCGCCACTATTTCTCCACGTATAAAACGCTCGTAGGCGAGGCTTCTCTGGTCTCAGTGGGAGAGCCTTACGATCGGGCGAGAGCGCTTGCGGTGATTGCAGCCGCGGTGGCGGACTACCGCAGTCACTTCCTGGACTCCTAGGTGTCTGGCCTCCCAGGTGTCTGACATAGGCGCCCGCGCGTTCGAGCGCGCTAGAGATCAGCGAACGCGGTTCGAAATCGCTCGCTGATTCCGCGCAGCCGCTCGACCGGCTCGTTGGCAAAAACGAGCCGCACATAGTTGGCACAGCGGGGACCACCCCAGTTCACCATCGGCGTCGCGGCGATCTTGCCCTTGCGCAGCAACACCTCCGAGGCGGTCGTACCGTCGAGGCCAAGTTGCGACACATCCAGCAGCATTGACCAGCCACCATGGGGTGGGATCAACGTGTAGCCGCTGAGCTCAGCAAGCAACACATCGCGCCGGTTCTGCAGCTCGCTGACACTCTCAGCGATTCCATCATTACCACCCGTGATCGCAGCAGCCACGGCACCCATTGCAATGCCCGTCTGACATACCACATTGCTGATGCTCACGCGGGCAACATCAGCGATGATTTCGGCAGGCCCCACAATCCAGCCAACACGCCAGCCAATCATTCGATACTCCTTGGACGCGGAGCCGACGGTGATTACTTTATGCTGCACCTGCGCAAACGAAGCCGGTTGGATGACCTCCCGGCCATCGAAGAGAATGCGTTCCATTGCCGAATCGTTGATCAACCAGCAATCGGCACGCTGACAGAACTCAACCAGCGCCTGCCAGTCGTGCAGGTCGAGTACCGCGCCGCTCGGCATCGACGGGCTCATCAACAAAGCCGCTCTCACGGGAGCCGGCTCGATTGCAGCGAGTTCGTCATGATCCAGTCGCCAACCGTCCGGGCCGGGAACCAACGATACAAAGCGCGGCACGCCACCAGCCAGGCGGACCCGATTGATCAGACCAACATAAGTCGGATCTGTCAGCAGCACTTCGTCGCCGGGTTCGAGCGTGGCCAGCAGCACGTTGAAAATTCCGGCAAGGCCACCGGCGCTGATCACGCACTGAGTCTGCCAGTCGTAGTCGCAACCGGCCTGTTGCGCGACCAGACCGGCGCAGGCCCGGCGCACTGAAGCAAGGCCCAGGAATGGCAGATAGCTGTTGGCATCATCATCGGTCACCGCCTCCTGCGTGAAAGCGACCGCCACTGGTGGGGGCAATATGTTGGTGTCGAGATTCTCCAGACGCAGCACATCCGGGTCGGCAAGGCTGTCCGCCCGGTCTCCCATCTGCTCAACACCGATTCTCGTAATGTGCTCGAGCCGGGATACCGACATTGGGGCCTCTCATTGGCTTGTGGTGGGTAAATTCTAGTGTGTAGCGTAAGAACCTGCTCACCGGATGTGGGCGAATTCATCTCGCTGTCACCGCACGGCTCTGCTTGAACTCGGCCCATCGGGTATATTGCCTTCGCAATGCAGCGCCCTCAGGACATTCTCAAAAGCATCTTCGGTTACGAATCCTTCCGCGCGCCGCAACGCGAGATCATCGAAACTCTGCTCGACGGTGGCGACGCACTGGTTCTGATGCCAACCGGCGGTGGTAAATCTCTCTGCTATCAGATCCCAAGCCTCGCCCGGGAAGGTTGTGGCGTGGTGGTCTCACCACTCATCGCCCTCATGCAGGATCAGGTAGCCGCCATGCAGCAACTGGGTGTGAAGGCGGCATTTCTGAACTCCACGCTCGATCCCAGCGCTGTCCGGGACATCGAAGCGATGCTTTTAAACGACGAGCTTGATCTCCTCTACATCGCCCCGGAACGATTGCTCCAGGAACGGACGCTTGGGCTGCTTGAACAGACGAAAATCGCGCTGTTCGCCATTGATGAAGCTCATTGTGTGTCGCAGTGGGGTCACGACTTCCGGGCGGACTACCTGAAACTCAGCATCCTGCATGAGCAGTTCGCCGACGTTCCCAGGGTCGCACTGACTGCGACTGCCGATGAACGAACTCGCGACGAGATCTGTCAGCGCCTGGATCTGGTGACTGCGGCCAAGTTCATCGCTGGGTTCGATCGGCCCAATATCCGCTACCGAATCGGCCTGAAAAACAATCCGCGCGCTCAGCTTCGTGCGTTCCTGTCGGAGCATCGCGGCGAAGCAGGCATCATCTATTGCTTGTCCCGCAAGAAGACCGAGGCGACCGCAGCGTGGTTGCAGGATCAGGGATTTACCGCTCTGCCCTATCATGCCGGTCTCGCGGCCTCCCTCAGAGCGGACTCGCAGGCGCGATTTCTGCGCGAAGATGCCGTGATCATTGTCGCAACCATTGCCTTCGGGATGGGCATCGACAAACCCGACGTCCGCTTCGTTGCCCATCTGGACATGCCGAAAACGCTAGAGGCTTACTATCAGGAGACCGGGCGTGCCGGCCGTGACGGCGACCCCGCCGAGGCCTGGTTGGTTTACGGTTTGCAGGATGTCATCAAACTGCGCCAGATGATGGCGTCGTCAGATGGCAGCGAAGCGCATAAGCGCGCCGAACAACACCGGCTCAATGCGATGCTGGGGTTGTGCGAAGTGACCACCTGCCGCCGCCAGGCGCTGCTGCACTATTTCGGTGAGCATCTCGATCAACCCTGCGGCAATTGCGATAACTGCCTTGAACCGGTCGCAACCTGGGACGGTACCGAAGCTGCACGCATGGCGTTGAGCGCGGTCTATCGAACTGGTCAGCGGTTTGGCGTAAACCATCTGATCGATGTGCTGCGCGGTGAGGCCACCGAGAAGGTTCAGCAATTTCAGCACAACCGGTTGCCGACATTCGCAATCGGCCAGGCGCTCGAGACAAATCAGTGGCGCTCGGTATACCGCCAGTTGGTCGCAAGGGGATATCTGAGCGTCGCACTGGACCGTTTTGGCGCGTTGTGTCTGGAACAGAAGTGCCGTCCGCTGCTGCGCGGCGAAGAGAGCATCGAATTGCGTCACGATCCTCAGAAACAAAGCGCCAGACAAAAGACCAAAATCCATTTACCAGCCGATATCGATGTGGGGTTGTGGGAGGCTCTGCGGGAATGCCGCCGGGTGCTCGCCGAGGAACAGGGCGTGCCACCGTACGTGGTTTTCCACGACAAGACTTTGCAGGAGATGTGCACCGTGTTGCCACGGGATATGGCTGAATTTTCCCAGCTCAGCGGCGTGGGCGAGCGCAAGCTCGAAAAGTATGGACCGGTTTTCCTGGAAACAATTCTCGCAAACAGCACCGCTTGAAAACGTACTGCGCGCGTTAGCGTCCGAGTGCCTCGAAAAGCGCTGTGCCCGCGGCACCATTTGGTGGGGTTGTCCGGAGAAATGCTGCCAGGGTAGAGGCAACATCGACAGTTCTAACCGGTCTGGAAATCTGTTGCGCCGGTACTGTATATCCAGCAAATATTATGGGTACGAAGCTGTCATAGCGCCAGGGTGCTCCGTGGGTACTTGCAACTGTCAGTCCATCGAAGTCGTTGATGAACCAGTTTGGTTTGAACACGACATAGATGTCGCCCGACCGCTGCGGATTGAAGTTACGGCGTACGGCGTTGTATAGCGCGCTGTCAGGCAGTGCGTCTTGTGCAAGCGCGGTGCTGCTCACCGCTGTATGAACCCCTTCGAATTGCACTAGAATTTCTGCCAACGCGGTTTCAACTTCGTAGGGATCCAGATCATGTGCAGCAATTACGTCATGATCCAGATACAAATATGGGTGTGAATAGGCCTCGATAAGGTCTTCTGCGACACCGAATTTGCTCTTCAGGCGAGCTATAGCCTCCGTTCGATTCCAGGCATCGGGCTGGACATAGCCACCGGATATGCCGAGTTGGTTCAGGTAGCCGGGTACCTCAGGTGATCCATGATCTGCGGAGAGGACGATCAGGACATTGGCAAGGCCCACGCTTTCATCAACGAAGGAAAATAACTCGGCCAGAGTGCGATCCAACTGAAGGAGATTGTCCTCTGCTTCGAGACTGGATGGACCGAAAAGGTGACCGACATAGTCGGTGGATGAAAAACTGACGCTCAGATAATCCGTTGTGGCATCCGCGCCCAGGTCTTCGCTTCGTATCAGGCGTTTAGCAAACTCGAGCGTCAGGTGATCCCCGACCGGGCTCACCGTCAGCAGGGTTGTAAAGTATTTGCCGTCTTGCGATCCGAATGGGTGAGGGAAGGTGCGCCCGTAGCCGGCAAGATCTGTCTCCCAGGGCTGATCATCCTGCTCAGCAAAAACATAGGAGGACTTGTCATGAAGGAGCTTCCAGGTTTTATCTCCATATCGTGATGCGTGCGCTTCTTTGTTGAAATCGATCACCCATTCCGGGTAGTTGTCGTAGTAGTAAGTGCTTGTGACAAACTCGCCGTTCGCTTTGGAAAACCAGAAGGCTTTACCCGAGTGCCCCGCCATGGTGACGGCACCGCGATCTTTAACTGAAACGCCGTATATTTTTGCCCGTCCGTTTGTGTGAATGGCAAGCTGGTCGCTGAAGGTAGTCGTCAGCAATGCTTTTGGCGAACGGCCTTCGCTGCGAGCTGCGCGCTGAGTGGGATCTATCTCCGTGCTTTTGTCGACATCCGCGCCGGCACTCAACAGACGGACATTTGAGTCTTCGATGTTGTAGACCGTCTCGCCAACGCTTCGATCGAACCAGAGGTTGCCGATCATCCCGTGAGCTGCCGGGTGGGCGCCGGTTGCAAGAGTGGCATGGCCCACAACGGTTTCGTTGTTGGCATGTGCGTGATGGGCGTCCGTGTATACGGTGCCTTGCTCCAACAGGTAGCGAAAGCCGCCCTTCCCGAGCCGATCGTAGTAGCGCGTGGGCAGGTCGCCGCGCAGCTGATCTACCGTTATCTGGAGTACCAGGCGCGGCGGCGGTGCGGTGGCGGCAGTCGCTGCAGTAGCGAGACACGCTGCACACACGGCAACAATGGTCAGCCACACTTTCATGCTACAACGATCCACACCAACCAATCTGGACAGCAATGGTTTCAATTTGATCCACTACTGTCCTTCTGCAATGACTGCATCACCCTGTCCAGGTTGAAAGTACCGGGTTCCATTCGCGGCGGGTAGTCCCTGAACGTGCTGATGAACTGACCCACATAGGCTGCTGCGGG
>CBDUDJ010000121.1:0-6606 GCA_965365885.1 uncultured Gammaproteobacteria bacterium | reverse complement strand
TCCGCAGGGCAGCGGCGTGATCCGGATCGACACCCTCCCAGAAGTGCAGCCGATCGAGTTCGGCGCCGTCCGCGGATTCGAGGGCCGTGGACAGTCGCTCCATCAAGGATTCCGGCGTGTCGACAGGTCGATCTTCGGCGCCGGCCGACCAAAAACCTGGGCCGTGGTAATAACCACATCGGACTGGCTGATGATCTTCTTCCGCCCGGCCTTCTGCAGCTCCAACTGTTCCGGGGTGAGCTCTTTTGCATAACCCTGCTCAGTCTGACCGGTGTCACCTAGATCGATCTCGACAAACTTGCCGCCCAGCGACTGCACCTGTTCGGCAACCACAGGACGCGTGTCAAACGCCTCGACCCGGGCACCAAGACGCTTGGCAGTCGCAATTGCCTGCAGTCCCGCTACCCCGGCACCAATAATGAAGACCCGTGCGGGTGCAATGGTTCCAGCCGGCGTCATCATCATCGGAAATATTTTTGGGCAATGAAACGCTGCCAGTATCACGGTCACATATCCTGCAAGGTTAGCCTGCGAGGAAAGTGCATCCATTTTCTGAGCTCGCGTCGTCCGTGGAATCATCTCCATGGATATTGCCGTGATATTGCTCGCCGCCAGTGCGTGCACCAGCGCTCTTTCATTGAAAGGATCCAGAAAACTTATGTGTACCGAGCCGGCTTTGAGCGATGCGAGCTCTGCAATTTCGGGTTTGCGCACCCGCAATACGATATCCGCCCCGCCCAGAATCTCCTGACGGTTTTCCTTTACCGAGACCCCGACATCGACGTAGTTCTGGTCGCTGAAACCCGCGGGCTCACCCACACCTGATTCGACGACGATTTCAAATCCGGCTGCAATGAGTTTCTTCGCATTTTGCGGTACAAGTGCCGCCCGTAGTTCGCCCTGCCAGGTTTCTTTAGGCACCCCGATGAGCATGTATTCCCCCAAAGCCAGGTATTTTGTTTCTAGCGCATCCCGCCCGGGTCTGGATTGCGGACCCTGTCTCATGTGGCTGGACCATATCGACGCTGCACCGTAGCCAAACGCGTCCGCGAAAACAACCGTGAGTTCGATTCAATACCGGGAGTTACTTATCGTCGCAGATTCGACCTTGCATCCTCCCGAAGCTGTTCCCAAAATCAGTCGAGTAATTACCTGCTGGGGAAGACCATGAGTCAAGGGAGCTTGAGCGGCCGGGCAGTACTCGTTGCCATGCTGGTGGCGTTTTCTGTTGGACTGTTAGCGAGCCTGGCCGTGCGGCCGACTGACGGCGCTGGCGCAACGATCGCGGTCGATCCAGCCACCGGCCCACAACGCCAGCACATTCGCTGGCGCATGCCCGTGTCATTCCAGAGCACACTGCCCGTGTTGGGCGACAACCCCATCTATGTGACCGAACGCGTGCTTGCGCTCTCCGGTGGTGCGTTTGAGCTTGCGATTTACGAACCCGGCGAAATTGTGCCGGCCTTCAGCATCACAGATGCGGTGCGCGACCGGAAAGTTCACGTCGGTTACACCTGGCTGGGCTACGATCAAGGCAAGATTCCCGCATCGGCGTTGCTGGGGGCAGTGCCTTTCGGGATGGAACCCTGGGAAATGGCCGCCTGGTGGTTCGAAGCAGGAGGCCGTGAACTCGGCCAGGCACTGTACAGAAAGCACGGTTCGCACATTCTGATGTGTGGCATGACCGGCCCCGAAACAGCCGGCTGGTTCCGCGAACCGATCAAATCACTTGCAGACCTGCAGGGCTTGAAGATTCGCTTCGCCGGACTTGGCGGCAAGGTGATTGAAAAGGCAGGCGCTTCGGTCACCATGCTGCCGGGCGGCGAGATTTTCCAGGCGCTGGAAAAGGGCGCAATCGACGCCACGGAATTTGCCCTGCCAATTGTGGATCAGGCTCTCGGTTTCAACCGAATCGCCAGCTTTAACTACTACCCCGGTTGGCACCAACCGGCTACAGCATCACACCTCGTGGTGAATCTGGATTCCTGGAGTCAACTCACGGAGCAGGACAAGGCGGCGCTCGAGACAGCCTGTACGGCAGGGATCATACGCAACCTGGCCAACTCCGAAGCAACGCAAGGCGCGGTTATCGCCGGATTCCCCGATGTTGGGGTTTCTGCAGAAACGCTGCCAATGGAAGTTCTGCGCGAGCTCGAACGAATCACCGCCGGGGTAATGCGCGAGGAAGCCGACAAGGATGAAGATTTCCGGCTGATCTTCGAATCTCAGAGCGCGTTTCGCACCGAATATGCGCACTGGAAATCTCGCGCGTATCTGCCGAGGAATTTCTAAGTGTTGCCAGAAACGACCTTCTCCCGGGCAATCGATCCCTGGTTGATCAGGATCGGCAACTGGACGTCGGTCCTCTGGCTGATACTGCTGATCATCATCGTATCGAACGTGTTGCTGCGATACGCCTTCGACATAGGTCGCATCGAGTTCGAGGAGATCCAGTGGCACATCTATTCGATGGGATTTCTCCTGGGAATGAGTTCCGCCTACCAGGCTGACGCACACATTCGTGTGGACGTGCTTCATGAACGATTTTCACCGGCCCTACAGGCTTGGTTCGAGCTGTATGGCATCATTTTATTTCTGATTCCATTCATCCTGGTCGTGCTGATCTTCTCAGTGCCTTTCGTGATCGCGAGCTTTGAGCTGAGTGAGGTATCCCAGGCGCCAGGCGGTCTGCCGTTGCGATGGCTTATTAAGGGAGTGCTGCCACTGGGTTTCTTCCTGCTGCTACTGGCTGCGTGTTCACGGCTGACTCGAGTGTGGGCATTCCTGTCCACGGGAGAACGCGATGGCGCCTAACGAAATTATGGCGCTACTCATGTTCGCGAGTTTCATAACACTGGTCTTCACCGGGTTTCCAGTGGCCTGGATTCTTGGCGGTCTGGCAGTCCTTTTTACGGCATTCTCCGTCGTGCTTGAGATCGACCTCAACATCCCTATCGGCCTGGGCTGGGACTACACCTCGCTAACGGTCGATCGAATCTGGAATGTGATGGAAAACTGGGTGATGGTCGCATTGCCCATGTTCATCTTCATGGGATTGCTGCTGGATCGTTCAGGCATCGCCAATCAGCTTATGATCAGTTTCGCGCGGCTGTTCGGCGGAATCCGTGGCGGCCTGGCAGTAACGGTGACCCTGATCGGCCTGCTGCTGGCTGCAACTACCGGCATCATCGGCGCTTCGGTGGTGTTGCTCGCCCTCCTCGGCCTGCCCGTGATGATGAAGCAGGGCTACGACACAGCACTGGCTGCCGGCACCGTCTGTGCAGTCGGCACGCTGGGCATCCTGATACCGCCCAGCATCATGCTGGTCCTGATGGCGGACCGCATGTCGATGAGCGTTGGCGATCTCTTTCTCGGCGCCGTATTTCCCGGCGTGCTGCTCGGCGGCCTCTACATCACCTATATATTGGCATACGGATTTCTCCGGCCCGATCATGCGCCTGCTGGAGAGCACGATCCCGTGGACTGGGCCGCAATCTTCGAACTCTTCAAAGCCATAATACCCCCGGCTTTTCTCATTCTCGCCGTGCTCGGCAGCATCTTCTTTGGTCTGGCAACGCCGACCGAAGCTGCAGGTGTGGGTGCTGCTGGAGCGCTCTTTCTAGCCTGGGTGAACCGACGACTGGATCGAAGAGTCATGTGGGATGTGCTCAACCAAACCACTCGTACGACAGCATTCATATTCGCGGTCCTCCTCGGCGCTACCGCTTTCTCTCTCGTCTTGCGGGGACTGGGTGGCGATGAGCTCATTGAGCGGGTATTGCTTGGCCTGCCGTTCGAACCTACCGGCATCCTTATCTGCATTCTTCTGGCGACATTCCTGCTTGGCTTCTTTCTCGACTGGATAGAGCTGACACTCATCATCCTGCCGCTGGTGGCGCCTGTGGTTGCGAATCTGGGTTTCGACCCCGTCTGGTTCACAATTCTGTTTGCCGTCTGCCTGCAGACAAGCTTTCTCACGCCCCCCGTAGGGTTCGCTATTTTCTACCTCAAAGGCGTCGCGCCAGAGGGTGTCGACGTGATGACCATCTACCGTGGGGTGACGCCATTCATTGCGCTGCAGGTGATCGGCCTGATCATCATATTCAACTGGGATTCTCTCGTGACCTGGCTGCCGGAGCAGGCATACGGTCCCTGACTGAAATGAGCTCTGCTCAAGGATCTGCCAGGATTTCGGCAAACTCCGCAAGATCATCGAGACTGTGCAGGTCTCGATTGAACTCCGGGACCGACAAACTCGGATGAGACGACAGCTTTAAAGAAACGAGCGCACGCTCATCGGCAGTAGCAAGGGCTTGCGCTTCAGCGAGCGCAGCACGCACCCGTTGCGATAGACCATGCACCGCACTCGGCTCGCAGGGCAGTTCGTCGATGAGCTGAACGTCATCGCTGGTCAGGGGATCCTCCGCCACCTGGGTATGTACGCGATTCACCAGCACGCCGGCAATCTCGATCCGCTCTCGTGCCAGACGCTCGGCAAACTGATTCACCTGACCAAGACTGACGGGTTCCGGGGCACAGATGAGTAAAAAGGCGGTGGTGGATTCGTTCATCAGAGCCATGACCTTTTCGGAACGTGATTTGAGACCGTCGAACATACTCGAGAAGGCCAGCAGGAAATCCGAGAGGTCGGCAAGCATCTCCACGCCAGTGAATCTTTCCATGAATTTCAAAGCTACTGCCGAAGACTGGCGAAAAAAGTTGAACTGAGCGCGCGCAGCAAGACCATAGGGCGCGATCAACATATGGGTCAGGGATCCATCCAGCAGATCAATGAGCCGTTGCGGCGCATCAAGGAAGTCGAGCGCGTGCTGCGCCGGAGGCGTGTCGACGATAAGAAGATCAAATTCGCCTGCTGTGATGATCTCCAGCACCCGCTCCATCGCGATGAGCTCGCGAGAACCGCCGAGCGAAGAGGAAAGTTGCTGGTAGTAGGAGTTCTCGAAGATCGTGTCCCGGACGCGCTCGCTTGGCGCGTAGGTTTCAATCATCTGATCAAACGTACGCTTGGTATCGAGCATCATTGCCGATAGCTCACCGGACGCATCTGTTGCTACCGGTTGTGGGTCATTGTCCAGATCTTGCAGTCCCATGGCTTGTGCCAGGCGTTTCGCCGGATCGATTGTCATCACCAGCACCCGTCTGCCCTGTCTGGCAGCAAGTATTCCAAGCGCAGCCGCGCTCGTCGTCTTGCCGACCCCACCAGCGCCACAACACACGATCACTCTCTGCTCGGTCACGAGCCGGACAAGATCAAAAGGCATGAGCGCGCAACTCACGATCGAGAGTCTCGACCATCATTTCATGAACCATCGACGGATCTGAAATTCGAGGCACATGCAGCCGTTGCGCTGCAGCAAGCGATGCAATGGCATCAGCCTGAACAGCAGCCAACTCCGACTCGGCGACACAGATTTCGGCTGCGCTGGTAAGTGCTGCGGAGCCGCGCAGTTGTTGCAGCGCAGTCACCTCTTCTTCAGAAAAGCGCTGCGCAACCCATCGATTGACCACAACCGGTCCAGCCGTCATGCGACGCTGGTGACAGAAATCGAGTAATTCCGCGGCCTCCCGCAACGCCATCTCTTCGGGCATCGCGGTGAGCAGCACGCGAGTCCGGCTCGGGTCGAGGAGAAGATCCTGGATTTTGCGGGCATTGTGGTTGAGCGGTCCCACATGCACTGCGGCCAGCGTCGTCTTTGCCACGTCCAGGAGCGTTTTCAGATGACCGGTTGCGGGGGCATCAAAGACGACGCGGCTATACGGCGAGTCCGTTACCAGATCATAGAGTTTGCCAAGGCACATCAATTCCCGGAATCCAGGGGCAGCTTCGGCAAAATCACGGAACATCCGGCTGCTGAGAAAAGAGTCGTACAGCCCTGAAAAAGGCATTTTACGGCGTACATACTCCCTGACGGCAGCCAGAGCTTCAATGCGACACACCGACAAGCGGGGAGCCACCTCGGTAGGTTCGTAGCTTAGCGGCACGCCGAATACGGGGTGCGGTTTATCGTGGAGATCGAGGGTGACTAATACCGTGTTCTCGCTTCGTGCCAGAAGCCGGGCAGTGGCCGCCGCGACGGAAGATTTGCCGACACCGCCTTTACCGCTGACGATGATCAGATTCTCTGGAAGTACGCTGTCAGTCATATGCGAACATTGTAATAAGGGTGTGGCTCAAGGGAATACGGGGTTTCTATTATTCACGGTTACGGCAGAATACTCATGTCGACCCTGAAGAATACAACGGTCGACTCGAGGGACAAGCATGGGTGCATACAACGTTGTTGCCAGAAATTTCTCCACAGCAAACGAAAACAAAATCCACAGCGATGAGATAGCCAGAAAATATGGTTTTAGAGGCGCTCTCGTCCCCGGTGTGGCCGTGTTCGGTCATATGACTTACCCACTGGTCGAGCGTTTCGGCGAGGATTGGTTGCGCCACTCACTCAGCAACGTCCGATTTCACAAGCCCGCCTATCACGAGGATGCGTTACGCATTGATGTCTCAGAGGACGACGGGGGTCTGCAGGTCCAGTGTCGCAACGCCGAAGATCTTCTATTAGCCGATCTACATACCAGTATGCCGAC
>CBDUDJ010000120.1:0-6631 GCA_965365885.1 uncultured Gammaproteobacteria bacterium | reverse complement strand
CATGGTTGCCAGCGTGGTATAGGGATCCAGCCGTAGATCCTCAGCGGAGGCGCCCGTGTTGCTGCCCGAGATGTATCGATCAGCCGTTTGCAACACCGCCGTGGCTGCGGAGATCGCCGCCTGTATCGAGGCCTGCTTAACACCCATGCTCGAAATCCTCTTGAATCGCTGAAACAGAAAGTTCCACTAATTGTAGGCATTTTCTATCGTGCTCAGTGGTACTCAGGTCACTGATTGACAAGATGCGTCACCGCAACAGATCCCACAGCTGTCCATTCTGGACAGAAGCTGGTTAATCCTCGATTCGCGGCAGCGCAGCTCTGATATCCGCGGCCGTCTCTGCGATGGTGCCCGCTTCGAGTTGCTCGAGTAGAACGTGGATGACACCTTCTAGCCTGGCAACGTGTGTCTCAATCGTTTCGATTCGTTCTCTGAGTTCTTCGTTTTCTGACATCCTCATTCTCCTTTGAGTGTTGAGAAGCATGTTACACCCGGCTGGATTGTTCAGCCTCATCCATGCTCGCGCAACCAGCCCACGATGAGGTCCGCCACGTCGTCGCGCGCAGACACCGGCGTTTCGAGATAGTGGTCTCCAGGGATCATCGTCAGCGTTTTGTCGACACTGCCCAGCGCATCATAGATAGCCTGAGCATCGCTCGGGAAAACACCGACATCGGCGTTACTCTGGAGGACCAGCGCGGGCACATTGATTCGATTGAGATGAGGCACGCCTCGGCAATGCGACTCCTGCAAGCTCCACATCGAAAGCCAGGTTCGCAAAGTGTTGGTGAGGCCAAGTCCGCGTGGGCCGTAGTTGGCAGACTCCGGGTTGCCCGCATAACAGCGACCTATCACGCGAGCTGAAGGATCGAGATCGCCATCCATGAAACGTAAATCCGCCCACGTTCGATGCAGGTCGAATGCGCGATCGAATCTCTTCAATTCCTGCAAGCGTGCGAGTTCGTCATGGCACCATTGTGTGATCCGATTATTGCGCTCGACCTGTGCGGCCCGGTAGCGCGCGATGAACTCGGCGGTGTAAGGCGGCCCATTGTCCGGGTCGTACATATTCAGACCGGGATCAACTGAGGTGGGCTCGCCTTCGTCGGTAATGGAAGGATCGAGCCATGTCGTGAGCACCTCGGGCCGCCCCGGGTGAGCGCAGAGCGAGATGTACAGATCTGCAGGTGTGAGATCGTGCAGGGCATCGGGCAGTTGCAGCCCCGGTGTGGCCGTCATGGTCACACCCGCTGCCTGAGACTGATAAGCCCCCATGAGCGAGCCGCCGCCGGAATTACCGAGGATCACCACTTGCTCGACTCCGGCTTCCTGCTTCAGCCAGTTCACCCCGGCGGCGATATCGAGGAGGGCGTGTTCCAGGAGAAAAAAGGCCTCATTGCCACGATATCGGGTGTTCCAGCCGAGAAAACCATAGCCGCGCTCCGCCATGAATTCAGCGCAATAGTGTTCGCTGAAATCACCGTTATAGTGCGTGGCGATCAGGGCTGTGGACGCTTTTGCCCGCGTGGGCGAATAGTACAAACCCTGGCAGGGGCGAAAGCCTGCGCCGTGGCGCTTTGCGCTAGCGGATTCCAGTGAAACGAATTCGCGTTGCCAGTTTCCGGTCATGGCTCACCTCCTCAGGCCGTTTATCTCATTGTTGGCTTTGCCAGGGCAAGCAGGGCGCAGAATCGTTGCTGTTCAGGCGTCGGGCGCGTCCCCGCAAGTCCCGTAAAATCGCTTGTCTGGGCCGGTCCGATAGCAGTAGAATGCCGCGCTCCGCCGCTTGGTGGGGGGCTCGCAGGGGTGATACCCTACGAAAAATGGCGGTGCGGTCGAACGATCCTTCAGCTAAATATGCAGGGAGGGTAGTGTTTCGGCCGTGCACTATTGCATTTTTGCAGAAATTGAATGGAGAACGCCTATCAAGAGAGGTGTCGCGAAACGCGTCGAGCGGTCGATATTGAACGAAGATATCACCGCGCCAAACGTGCGGTTGATTGGTGCTGACGGAGGCCAGGTTGGCGTCGTATCCAGAAGTGAAGCGTTGGACGAAGCTCGTCGATCAGGTTTGGATCTGGTGCTGATTGCACCTGAAGCTGAGCCGCCGGTCGTCAAAGTAATGGATTACGGCAAGCATCTGTTTGAAGTAAAGAAAACCAAAGCGGCACAGCGCAAAAAGCAAAAGCAGATCCAGGTCAAAGAAATGAAGTTCCGGCCTGGAACAGAAGAAGGCGACTATCAGGTAAAACTACGCAACCTGGTTCGTTTTCTGGAAGACGGAGACAAAGCCAAAGTATCACTGCGGTTTCGTGGTCGTGAGATGGTGCATCCCGAGATTGGGATGAAGCTCATGAGCCGGATCGAAAAAGACCTCGAAGAACTTGCTCAGGTTGAAATGGAGCCGAAGTTCGAAGGACGACAGGTCGTGATGGTGTTGGGTCCGCGAAAAAAGAAAAAGTAAGAACCGGTAACAAACCGGTCATAAACCAAACGGTAAAAAACCAATGGACCGTCCGGCTGGAAATGCTTGGCGGTGAATATGAATTGCGTGGAGTTCGAAAATGCCGAAACTCAAAACAAACCGCGGTGCGGCGAAACGTTTTCGTCGAACCGCCACCGGTTTCAAGCACAGAAAAGCTTTCAGAAACCATATCCTGACGAAGAAAGCACCGAAGCGGAAACGCCAGCTTCGCGGTCTGGAAGACGTCGCCGCTGCAGATACGAAAATGATCAATCGTATGCTGCCCAAAAAAGCACGCTAGGAGATAGACGATGCCAAGAGCAAAACGTAGCGTGGCTTCCAGGATCCGTCGTAAGAAAGTCCTCAAGCAGGCGAAAGGTTATTACGGCGCGCGTAGCCGGACCTTCAAAGTTGCCAAGCAAGCGGTAATCAAAGCGGGTCAATATGCCTATCGCGATCGTCGCCAGCGCAAGCGACAGTTTAGATCGCTGTGGATTGTGCGAATTAATGCGGCCGCACGGATACATGGGCTCTCATACAGCCAGTTTATCGCCGGCCTCAAAAAGGCGGCGATCGAAGTGGATAGGAAGGTCCTGGCAGATCTGGCAATGCATGAAAAAGAAGCTTTCGCGGCATTAGCGGAGCAAGCAAAAGCTGCATTGGGTTCGGATGCTGTCGAAGCTGCATAAGCTTCATTCCGCACATACGAAATATTTCGAGAGTCGTCTTCTGGAGGTCGCAACCGCAACCCTTCCGGAGTTGAGCTATGTCAAAAAGGGAAGGGCGAAAGTTCTTCCCTTTTTTTTCAACGGGCTGCTAGGTAACTGTCACAGAGTTGGATGGACATGGAACTAGACAAGATAGTAAACGACGCTGAGAAAGCGATCGGTGAGGCTGCCGACGAACGCTCGCTTGATGATGTGCGCGTACGATTCCTCGGTAAAAAGGGTGAACTGACGGCACTGTTGAAATCGCTTGGCAAACTGTCCGCCGAAAAACGGCCGCAGGCGGGTGCTGAAATTAACGTTGCCAAGGATCGTGTCCAGGAGTTGCTGTCACAACGCAAAGCAGCGATCAATTCTGAACAGCTGGCTACCGCACTTGCTGAGGAGACGCTCGACGTCAGTTTGCCCGGCCGGCAGACGCCTATCGGTGGGTTGCATCCGGTAACGCTTGCCATGCAGCGTATCGAAGACATATTCCTGGGTGCCGGTTATGGCGTGGTGACGGGGCAGGAAGTCGAAAACGACTACTACAACTTTGAAGCGCTGAATATTCCCGCTCATCACCCCGCACGGGCGATGCACGATACGTTCTATTTCGGCGATGGCTCTCTGCTGAGGACGCACACCTCACCCTCACAGGTGCATACCATGGAATCCCAGGAACCGCCCATCCGGATAATCTGTCCAGGACGGGTCTATCGGCGGGATTCGGATTTGACGCACACACCGATGTTTCACCAGGTTGAAGGTCTTGTCGTAGATCGTGGCATCAGTTTCGCAGATCTCAAAGGCACGGTAGTAGAATTTCTGCAGCGTTTCTTCGAGGCGGATCTCGCGGTTCGATTCCGGCCTTCCTATTTCCCGTTCACCGAGCCATCAGCAGAAGTTGACGTGCAGTGTGTGCACTGTCGCGGTGACGGCTGTCGGTTCTGCAGCCAGACGGGCTGGGTTGAAGTGATGGGCTGCGGGCTCGTGCATCCGAATGTGCTCGAGATGTCCGGCATCGACAGCGAGACGTTTTCCGGATTTGCGTTCGGGTTTGGTGGCGATCGGCTCGCAACGATGCTCTATCAGATAGATGATATTCGGATGTTCTTCGAAAACGATCTGCGGTTTCTGCAGCAATTCAACTAGGGAATCGATATGAAGTTCAGTGAATCCTGGTTGCGCGAATGGGTGGATCCAACCATCGGCCGGGAAGAATTACTCGAGCAACTCACCATGGCAGGCCTCGAAGTCGAAAGCACCGAAGGTGTGGCGGATGAGTTCAGCGGTGTCGTGACAGGCAAAGTCGTGAAGGTCGAAAAACATCCCAACGCAGACAAACTGTCGGTGTGCCAGGTCGATGATGGTGAGCAAAGCTATCAGGTCGTCTGCGGTGCGCCAAACGTTCGCGCCGGCCTTGTTTCGGCGTTTGCCCGAGTTGGTGCGGTGTTGCCGGGTAACTTCAAAATCAAGAAGGCAAAGCTACGTGAGGTGGAATCACATGGCATGCTCTGCAGTGCCGCGGAACTGGGACTTGGTGAGGATGCAGATGGAATTATTGATCTTGCAGAAGACCTGCAACCGGGAGTCGACCTCAGAGAAGCATTGTTACTCGACGATCTGATAATTGATCTCGATCTGACTCCCAATCGCGGAGATTGTCTGAGTGTCCGTGGACTCGCCCGGGAAGTCGGAGTGCTCAACAACGAACCGGTCAAAGGACCTGAAATCCTAGCGGTGGAAGCCTCGCACGATTCCACCTTTGCCGTTGAGCTGGAAGACTCGGCCGGTTGTCCGCGTTATCTCGGCCGTGTGATAAGCGGCATTGAAATAACCCGTCCCAGTCCAATGTGGCTGAAGGAGAGACTGCGTCGCTCAGGTTTACGCAGTATCGACGCCGTGGTGGATGTGACCAACTTTGTGATGCTCGAGCTCGGTCAGCCGATGCATGCTTTTGATCTTCATCAGTTGAAGGATCGGATCGTGGTGCGTAAAGCACGCAGTGGCGAAGAACTCACGCTGCTTGATGGCCAGAAGCTGTCGCTCGATGACGAAACTCTGCTGATTACGGATGGCAACGGTCCTGTAGCCATTGCCGGTGTCATGGGTGGTGAGCGCAGCGGTGTGCAGAGTGACACGAAAGATGTGTTTCTCGAATGTGCGTTTTTCAGCCCGATGGCGGTTGCCGGGACTGCGCGTCGCTATGCATTGCAGACAGATGCTTCACATCGTTATGAACGTGGCGTGGATTTTCAATTACAGGCGATGGCCATTGAACGCGCGACGCAGCTGTTACTCGATATCGTGGGCGGTGCGGCTGGTCCGATCATCGAGGCCGTTGATCCCGACGCGCTGCCGGTGGCGGCCGAAGTCAGCGTTCGCGAACACAGACTCAACGAACTGCTCGGCATCGTCATCAAACCTGCGGAGGTTGACGAGGCACTTGAGCGTCTGGGTTTCGAGCGGCTCAGTCGGGAAGATACCCCGGACGGCGTTACCTGGACGATTCGTGCACCCAGTCACCGTTTCGATATTGCGCAGGAAGCCGATCTGGTCGAAGAGGTGTGTCGGATATATGGCTACAACAATATTCCGAGCCGCGCGCCCAAGACGGAACTTTCTCTGCGCGCGATTCCGCAGCTGCAATCCAGTTCGGCTGCACTCAAGGGGCAAATGGTTGATCTCGGATTCCAGGAGGCAATTACCTACAGCTTCGTAGATCCGAAGCTGCAGGACCTTCTCGATCCAGCGATTGCACCCCTGGTGCTTGCCAATCCAATGTCGGCAGAGCAATCGGTCATGCGCACCAGCATGCTGCCTGGTCTGCTTGATGCGCTCCGCAACAACATCAGCCGCCAGCAGGATCGGGTTCGCTTATTCGAACTCGGTAGTTGTTTCATTCCTGACGCAAACGAGCCTGGCGCAAGAGTAGAACAGCCCCTGATGCTTGGTGCCGTCATCTGGGGTCGGCGTCACTCGGAAAACTGGAGCCAGGAGTCAGCGCCGGTTGATTTTTTCGATCTCAAAGGCGTGGTCGAGCATCTGCTCGAGTGGGCCGGCCATCCAGACGCAAGCTTCGCGCCTCTGCAGGATCCGGTGCTTCATCCAGGACAGGCCGCATCGATTGTGGTTGCTGGCAGCACCTTTGGTCGTCTGGGTCGCCTGCATCCGGAAGTGGAGCGCCATCTCGATGTTGCCGGTGAGATATTCGTGCTGGAACTCGCTGGGGATCTCATCCTGCAGCGCACCCGAAGGCTGCATGGCAACGTCTCCAAATTCCCCAGCGTGCGCCGTGATCTGGCGCTGCTGGTCGGCCGGCGAACACCCGCTGAACAAATCATGACAATTCTCAGACAAACACTGGGCGATGTTCTCGTAGACTTGAGACTCTTTGATCTATATCAAGGCAAAGGTATTGATTTGACAGAGAAAAGCCTTGGTGTGGGGTTGACGTTGC
>CBDUDJ010000119.1:0-6640 GCA_965365885.1 uncultured Gammaproteobacteria bacterium | reverse complement strand
TGGCTGGATATGTCTGGTCGTGGGTGTGGTCCCGGGGGTGGCGGTAGGATTCGCCGCCTACCTGCTACTGCGAACCGCGCAGCTCACCAACCGGAGAAATTGACCCTGCACCTGGCTGACGCGCGAGAACGATTCAGGTTCCCACGCATCGCGCCGCTCGACTTTCACACAATTGTGGCGATCAATCGTCGTTGCTGGTGATCGCGTTCTCGCGAGCGTCTGATTCCAGCAGTCTGGCACCTTTGAGAATACCCTCCATGGCGTAGTTGCCTTCATGGCAAGCGTACTCGTAGAGCCTTTCATCGCTGGCGCGCCAGATATATTCGCCGGTCCAGGGTTCCGTCCACACCGTGGGGTCTTCCACCGTGAACTGGTAATTGAGATTGCCATCTTCGAGTTTGGAGAACCGCTCGACCACGTGGGCACCGACCGAGCCGACGCGTCCGGGCCTGGACAAGGGATGAAAATTGGTCGTGTCGACAACCAGTGTGTCGCCTTCCCACCAGCCGATGGAGTCTCCCAACCACATCGTCGCGTCAGCTGGCAGGTGCTCCGAATCCAGGCGGACAATGCGCGCATCGTGGACCATCTCGAGCAGAATCATCACGTGGTCTTCGGTCTGGACGATCCGCTTGAAGTTGTTGTAGAGGCTGGGAAACGTCGGTGTTGAGCCTGTGAAGCCCAGGATGCAGCGTTCGGAGATGCCCAGCATTTCCGGCCCGTCATAAGGCCCGGGACCTGCGACTTCGAGCCACCAGGCGGTACCGTCGTTCGGGCGGCGCAGATTGCGCCGCTGCATCACTCGTTTGATAGCAGCCGGGGTCATCGACGGAATTCGACCGTTTTCCGGGTCGGTGATGATTGATGTGCGAAATTTACCGTCGACCATGAAGACTTCCGTGCCGCGGTCGATCCAGAAGCTGTTGTAGCCGCCGACGTTACCCGCCCCGAGGTTCTCACGCTCTGAATCGTCTGCGCCAATCGGTGCAGCGCCGCCTGCAGGTGGTGCCTTGGTAATAGGCCCGCGGTTTTCGTCTGCTGCGATCGCCTGCAGGCGATTTTCTTCTACGATTGCGCTGGCTTGTGCGGGTGTCAGTTCCAGATTGTTGCCGAATTCTTCGGGCCGCTGGAGCGGCGTTAAGGTGGATACGTCGTAGGTTCCCGTCAGATCCGGGTGGGAGCTTCCCGCCCCGATTGCGGGAGTTGTCAGCAACAAAGCGGCGATTGTGCTGAGTAACATCGAGTAGCGATTTTGCATGGTCAATCCCTCCTGAAGACCCGATGTTCCCCGTTTATCGATGCGTAATCAACGGCTGACGGTCAATCCGTGCCGCTAACGTGTCAAATATTTGAGATTGTCCGCGCTGAATGCGGTGAAAGCCTATAGTGCGCCTATGAGGAGATCGACGAAGGCTGCGCTGCTGTCAGGTCTGGTATTTCCGGGCGTCGGGCATATGGCCTTGAAAAATTATCGGCGCGGCGCTCCCCTGCTACTTGCCGCGCTGATTGCCTTATGGGTGCTGGTTGATACAGCGGTGGAGCGGGCACTGAGCGTTGTGGATCGTATCAATAGCGGTGATGTTCCCCTTGAGGTCGGCGCCATCTCGCAGGCAGTTGCAGATTCCGCCATTAGCGCAAATCCCCTGCTGACAGAGGCGCCTGTGATCGTTTTTACTGTTTGTTGGCTGATCGGCATCGTTGATTCCTACCGGCTCGGCGGGGCGCGCGACCAGCCCCATGAAACCTCTGACTGACTACGAAAGGGACGCCCAATTATGAAAAGAACATTCGCGGCTTTGCTTGTCAGCTCTATTTTCTTCGTCTGCACTCCTGCACACGCATCCGAACTGACAGATGCAATTGCCGAAGATTATCAATCTCACCTGGGGCCACTGTGGGACCATTTTCACCGCAACCCCGAACTGTCGTTAATGGAACACAAGACGGCCGCCCGCCTTGCTGAGGAAATCCGTGGGGTTGGGTTTGAGGTTACCGAGGGCGTGGGCGGAACGGGCATTGTGGCAGTTTTGAAAAATGGCCCCGGGCCGATGGTGATGATGCGTGCTGACATGGACGGTTTGCCGGTCAAGGAACAATCGGGTCTTGCAAATGCTTCTACCGTGATGATGGAAGACTGGGACGGCAACATGGTGGGGGTGATGCACGCCTGCGGCCATGACGTTCATATAACAAGTCTGGTAGGCACTGCCAGGCGCATGGCCGCGATTCGCGATCAGTGGTCGGGCACGCTCATGCTGATCGGGCAACCCGCAGAAGAGAAGGGGCCGGGTGCGCAAGCCATGATGGATGACGATATGTGGATTCGTTTTGGCAAACCGGATTACGCGTTAGCCTTCCATGTTGATGCGGATTCAGAAGCCGGCAAGATAACGGTGTCTGAAGGTTCGCCTTACGCTGGTGCAGATACAGTCGATATAGCGGTGCATGGCATAGGCGCGCATGGCGCATATCCTCATCAGGGAAAAGACCCCGTCGTGATCGCGGCGCAAATTGTTATAAACCTGCAGACCATCATCAGCCGGGAGTTGGCACCACGGGATGCGGGAGTCGTTACCGTGGGATCGTTTCATGCGGGGACCAAGCACAACATTATCTCCGATCGTGCCGACCTGCAGTTGACGGTCAGGAGCCTCAACCCCCAGGTGCGCGAGCAACTGTTGTCTGCGATTGAGCGTGTAGCGATTGGTACCGCCCGCACGGCAGGGTTGCCGGAAGACAAGATGCCCGAAGTCGTGGTGAGCGAGTTCTCCTATCCGCCCACGTTCAATGACGCAAGCCTCTCCCGTCGAGTCAAAGGGGTATTGGTTGAGAAAATGGGTGCTGATGCGCTGATAGAACCGTCAGAATCCGGGATGGGGGCTGAAGATTTTGGCTTTTTCACCACCGAACCGTACATCCCCAGCGTGTATTTTGCTGTTGGCGGTACACCCAGGGAAGATTTTGAACGGGCCGAGGCGGGCGGACCGGCCGTTGCCAGCCACCACAGCCCGCAGTTCAAGATATCCGCTGAGCCGTCGGTCAAAGCGGGTGTGGAGGCAACAGTTCTTGCGCTCATGGATCTGATGCCAGGGGGTTAGTCGACACAGGAACTAGCCGAAATAACCGGCCCAGCGGCCCAGTACAGCTTGCAGCAACTCAGCGTTCGCCGAGTAAACGCGTTCACGACCTTGCCTGCTCACGTCGAGGAGGTCGCTTTTTACCAGCGTTGCCAGATGTCTGCTGGTGGTAGGCCAGCTGCAGTCGAAACGACGAGCTATCTCTCCAGCCTTGCAGGTACCACGGTAGTGCACCGACAGAAGTATCTGGCGTCGCACAGGATGAGCCAGCGCAGAAAACACCGCGTCAGCAAGTTCAACGTCTTCTATTCCCTGCGGTTTAGCCATCCAATTTCTGCACGTGTGGAAACTCCATGCTCGGTTTGCCACCGCGCTCCTCACAGAGCTGATCCATCGGCTCCCATATTGCCATCACCTCCGGATGCTCGTGTGCGCGGTCTACTGCGCCGTCCAACCAGTCAAAGATCTCAAAATATATTGGCTGACCGTTGTCCTGCTCGGCGCCCTTGAAATGCTTTGAGGCCTCCTCGGTGACCAGACCCAGTTGCTTGAGCGTCGGCCAGTGGTTCCGCAACAGGTCTTCGAATTTGTTTTCGTTGCCCGAAGCCACACGATAGTGACAGATCACAGTATTTGGCATGTCGCGAACCCCGTTCATATTTAGCAATATCGCTAATTAAACTTGATCTGGAAACTATTAGCAACATTGCTAATTAAAAACTGAGTATCAGGAGCTAGCTGAAAGATCCATGGATGGAATTCACTCGAGAGGTGCTGCGGGAGGCAATCAGCCTTCTACCAGAGAGCGCAAAGCCTTCAGATGTTTTACGTCCCAGCCTTCCTCATAGCCTTGCAGGTTGTCTGCCGCCGCTTTGCCGAGGCGTTCGAACCCATGGTGGAACAGTTCCACCAGCGTACCTTCGTACAACGGCGTGAGCCGGATGGTCCAGAATGTAGGCACTGGCCAGGAGTGGGGTTCCTGCCAGTTGTTTTCGAGCGTCACTTCACGCGCCGGATCAAATACCAGTACCTTGCCGCCGTAGTGCCTGCGCTCACCGTCGATTTCAATGCTCATCTCCACGTTGCCGCCGAGGCGTGGCTGAAAGGTGTGCAACACATGACCGAGGCCCAGCCAGGCAGCAATCCGGTCGAACGAATTGAACTCCTCCCACACCCGCTCGGGTCCTGCGTCAATGAGAATACTTCGGCGCACGTGTAAATGACCGATTTCAGTAGCCACGTTGTCCCCCATGTTTCGCTCTCCCAGCTGCGGATGATGCGCGCAATATGCCACGCAGACAATCTTGTGCTGATTGCGGTGCGTGAGGTGTTGCAGGATATCCGGCATTCTGGCGGTGCCGGAAGGTTTCCCTATATGATTGAGTTCTCGTGGAGAGAAGCTGGAAGATGGAAGAACAGGCCAAAATCAATCGTGAGCTTCAATTTGGTGTGCCTATCTACGAAATAGACCTCCCCCAATTTGCCGCACACAAGCAAGCCCTGGTCGACCATTTCCTGGCATTACGCGAGGACTCGCCAGGCACCAGACACAGCAATCAAGGGGGCTGGCACTCTTCGCAGAATCTGCATCATTCCAAAGAATCGTCCGTCCAGTGGCTGTTGCAGCTTATAGCTCAGACTGGTGTCCAGTGCATCCGTCACGCCGGTAACATTCCGGAGAACGCACAAGTCGTGATGGCGAGTTGCTGGGTAGTGGTCAACGAGTCCGGTGATTGGAATATGCCCCATGCGCACTTCCCCTCGGACTGGTCCGGTGTGTGTTACATCGACCTAAATGACAAAACGACTGGAAGGACGAAGGCGGAAAAGGATGGGGATATCATTTTTTTCGACCCCCTGCCGCTGGGCCCTCAATATCGGCGCCCCCCCACGATTACGAAAACGCCGGTTGACGGCCGGGTGTTCGTCTTCCCGGCTTATCTGGTTCATATGGTGGCGCCGCACTTTGAGGATCGTCCGCGGATCGCCATGGCATTCAATTTCAATCTGGTACCGAAACAAAAAGCTCAATCCTGAATACATCACTATTCTTCAAACAACGGGAGAAGATCATGGCGGAGCCGATGGCACCGATAGCGACCGAAGTTATTTACGAAGATGAACACGTACGCGTCTGGAATCAGGTGGTTCCGGCGGGCGCGAAGATAGAAAAGCACGAGCACCACAACGACTACTTCCTGGTGAATGTGGCCGGTGAGGGTCCGTTCGATATAACCTTTCATGATGACACTGGAGGCGAGCTCGGTGAGCAGACTAGCTTTACACCGAAACCGGGCACTGCAGACTACATCGCAAAAGGCCACATTGAGACGGCCACTAATCAGGGTGAGGAGTACCGCGCGATCCTGGTGGAGTTGAAGAAAAACTGACGTGAAACCTGCAGTCGACTCAGAAGAGCGCTTGCTTGATCCCGGGCTTTTAGAAGATCCGTATCCTGTCTATGCCCGGTGGCAGGAGCAGACGCCGATCTGGCGCGATCAGGAAACCGGCGCCTGGGTGTTGACGCGCCATGACGATATCCGCTCGGTCTTGAAAAATTCAGCGGACTACTCGTCCAGTGCAATGGGACAGCAGGGCGGCGGCTTCCCGTTGCCGTTGCTGACTGATGATCCACCGCGGCATACCCAACTTCGCGGTCTTGTGGACCGGGCGTTTACCGCGCGAATGCTCAAAACCATTGAAGCAAGCGTGAATAGTCTCGCCCAGCAGATGGTTGACGATCTGCCGCAGGGCGAGGGCGTTGATATCGTGCAGGCGCTCACAATTCCGCTGCCGGTGGCTGTCATTTCCCAGATGATGGGAATTCCGGCTGATAAAGCCGAAGACTTCAAACGCTGGTCAGATGCCCTGACCGGCACGCTGGCTGGAGCGTCAATCGAGGATCGGAAAAAGGATATCTTCGATATGGCAGCCTATTTCCAATCGCTGATCCCCGAGCGACGCAGTCATCCCGGGGATGATCTCGTGAGCGCGGTGGTCAATGCGGAGATCGACGGTGCGCGGCTGTCGGATCAGGACATCGTCGGTTTCAACATTCTCCTGCTGATTGCAGGCAACGAAACCACGACGAACCTGTTGGGTAACTATCTCAACGTGCTGGCTGACCGGCCCGATCTATACGCCCAACTCACCGCGGATCCGTCACTCGTTGAAGCGGGTATCGAAGAGACATTGCGCTTTGATGCGCCAGTACAGTTTCTGATGCGCCGCGCGCTGCGGCCCATGCATTACCACGGTCAGGATGTGGCTATGGGGGATAACGTGCATGTGATCATGGCTGCAGCAAACCGCGATCCGCGAAATTACGATGCGCCGGATGAATTCAGGCTCGACCGTAAGCGAAACCACCACCACACTTTCGGCTTCGGCGTTCATTTCTGTATTGGTGCCCCGCTTGCGCGGATGGAAGCGAAAGCGGCCATGCGGGCGCTCGTCGCACGATTCGGCTCGGTGGAGCGAGCGCCCGGAAAAGACGAACGGGTGCCTTCGCATCTGTTGCGCGGTTTTCACCATCTCTGGCTGCAGTTTTCCTGATCGGCTGT
>CBDUDJ010000118.1:0-6695 GCA_965365885.1 uncultured Gammaproteobacteria bacterium | reverse complement strand
ACGAAGCGCGCCGCTCACACTGAAACGAACCTCAAACGAAGGAATGGTCAGACTGCCATCGCGCTGAGGGAAAAACGCAATGGGGTAACGCAACACCTGCCATCTTTGCCCAGCACGCCGCTCGCTGAGTTTGATGGTGGTGGAATCCGTCTGCATCAGAAAACCACCGGCGACTTCGGGAAGTTGGAAGTGTTGGGCGGAAAAACTGACCCCGTTTGTCAATATGTCAAGGTTCAAGCTCGTCTGTTGGCCCACCCATAGGGTCCGTTCAGCAGCAAAACCCAGACGCATTTCACCCTGCACATCTTCCGCCGCCTGCACCGGCGCGTGGCCAAGCGCCCCCAGAAGCACGATCGCCCAACAATACCAACTATTGGCATTACCTGAAGTCACTGCCCATCACCTATGCTGTCGTCGCCAATCTGCTGCTGTTTTGCCAGCTGATATTCGAACCGCACCCGCAAAAAATCTCCAGGACGTGTGTCGACACGCTTGAGCCACAGCCGGCGCAGCGCCTCGTCATTCATCTCCCCCGTCTGCGCCTCTACCGTTTGCTCTTCACCCGCTTTGTCGACCCGTCCGGTTGTGTCGAACTTGATCTCGTCGGCTTCGAGCTGACCGCCCGTCCCCCCATGATCATCTTCCGGAGGTGCCAGCCGTTCCATGCGAAGGCGCGAGACCTGCATATTCTCGGTGGCCGCCGGCCAATCGGGTCGTCGCTCCAATGCGCGCTGATAACTCTCGATGGCACTTGCGTAATCACCAAGCATCACCAGAGCGTTGCCTCGGTTAAAGGCGCCTTCCGGCGTCGCTGAGCGGCCAAAGACTGCTGCTGCCTGCTCGAATTCTCCTGCCCGGTATAACGCGCTTCCTATCTGCAGCGGCTGGGTAAAACGTACAGCAGCCTCTCGATACTCCCCTCGATCATAGAGGCGTTGTGCCTGTTGATCGGCGGTCAGAAGAAAATCCGGCAGACCGATGGCGTTTGCATTTACGCCTGTAAGACAGACGACTAGAACTATTAGTAATCGAGCCACCATTACTCCAGTGCTGCCGCACTACCCCGTCTGAACAGCAGCAACAAAGCGAATCCCACAAACGGCACGATGAAATATCCCTCATCCCTCCAGCGTTCTCCTTCCTGGGCCGGTGCACGGGCGAGGCTTCGCGTGAGACTGCGCGACAGCGCACGAACATCGGCATCGTCGAACGTGACGACCTCCAGGCTCCCGCCACCGGCATCCGCTACCCGCGCCATTGCTTGGGTGTCCAGTGGCGCAGCAGGTGGGCTATCGACGGGTGGAATCACTTCGGCGCCCGCGGCAACAGCCAGCACATGCACGTCGTAACCACTCTTTGCGCGAATTTCTGACAGCTCGTCGGTCTGCGATGAAGCAAAACTATCCGCTATGAGCAATATGGACCCGGCGACATCAGCTTGCTGCAAAATGCGGTTGCCAAGCAGAATCGCCTCCAGGCCAGCATCCCCCGGGAGCGGCATGACTTCGGGTACTAAAGCAGATGCGAAAGACTCGATAATGTTTGCATCCGTGGTAAGCGGCATGACCAGGTGAGCGCTGCCGGCATAGGCAATGAACGCGGCACGAGCACCCGGCCGCAGGGCCAGCAGATCGTGTATTTTCTGAATCGAACGTTGCAGGCGGGAGGGTTGAACGTCTCTTGCGAGCATCTCTGGCGTCACTTTGAGAGCAATCACCAGTGCCGCCTGATCCTGACTGAAGGGCGAGGGTTGGCGTTGCCAGGTGGGCCCTGCCAACGCAAACGAAACCAACAGCCAACCGGCGCTCAAGAGCCAGATAGGGCGAATACCCCGATCGAAGCCATGGCGCACCGTCAGATGAGGGCGCAGATGTGTTGAGATCACGCCATGCCAGACACGACCATCGCTTGAGTTCTTTAACATGATCCACAGCGTAAGCGCAGCTGGCAGAAGACCGAGCAACCACAGTGGTCGTAGAAAATGAAACTGGGCCAGCTCAAACATGCGCGCCAACCTCGTCCGGATCAGAGCCTTTCGTGTGGTGCAGCCGCCAGCGTCTCATATGCAGGATCAACAACAGCGGCAGCGGCACTAAAAGTAAAACTGCAAGTGGCCAGTGATATAACTCGCGCTCCGGCCTGTAGCTCAGCGTTTCCACCTGCTTTGGGTTGAGTTCATCGAGGCTCGTATAGACGCTCTCCAGTTCAGAAGTCGAGTTGGCATGGTAGTAACCGCCGCCGGTGATGTCGGCGATCGTCTGCAGGGTCTGCTCATCAAGTGCCTGCTCACCGGCGTTGGCAGGATCTCCCATTGCTACGGTATGGACAACGACGCCATTGTCACGCGCGATTTCAGCAGCGCGTTCCGGCGGCACGAGGCTGCCCGTGTCATTGCCATCGGTGAGAACGATCAACACTCTCTGGTCCACTTCACTGCGTTCGAACAGGTGAATCGCCAGGCCAATCGAATCCCCGAGCATGGTTCGCGGGCCCAGCATCCGTGCGCCCGCCTCATCTAACAGTTGCTGTACCACGTCAAGATCTTCGGTAAAAGGCGCCTGCACAAAGGCGGCTGATCCAAAGAATATCAGCCCGACACGATCCCCCTCGCGCCGTTGGAGGAACTCTTTCAGAACCGATTTAGCCGCGGTGAGGCGGTCGGATGGGTCGCCGGATGGATCGGTAAAATCTCTCGTTTCCATGGAACCCGATAGATCCAGAGCGACGAGCAGGTCTCTCATCGGTAACTCCTGCACGAGCGGTTCTTCAAGCCAGATCGGTCGTGCAAGTGCACACACGAGTGCCAGCCAGCTGATGCAAAGTACAATCCAGGACATCATCGACCGCTCCGCAGCAATAACGCGTTCACCTGCCGAAGTACCCGTCAACTGTGCCAACAGGGCAAAGAATGGCACACGAACCGCTTCTTGCGATTCACGATAGGCGGGGATCAGCCAGCGCGCGAGGATAGGTAGAGGTAGCAGGGCAAAGACCCAGAGATAGCCGAAGGTCAGCATGACCTAACCCAGCGGGCCTCGATGTTGAGTCACCCATTGTGCGACCAGATCGGCAAGCTCTTCTGCGTCACTCGTCGCGACGCTGACGTGGCTTTCATATGTGGCGGACATCAGGCGACGGCCGTTGTCATTGGTGAACTGGGAGGTGGCTGCAGATTCGTTGAGAAAATTCATCCAGGCATCTCCGGTAAGGCCCGCGATCTGACTTCTCGGGTACACAGTCAGAGCAACTCGCCGCATCAACGTTGCGAGTTCTCCAAGCACGGTCGCGGCAGTCTCGGGCGAGATAGTAGCCTTCAGTTGCTGCAGTTGTGTCAGTGCATCGCGACGATAGGCGTTGCGATGCCAACGGCGAACGCTGCGTGCGGTAAACCAGACACTGACAATCAGAACCACAACTGCAATTACGTACCATGCCGGGGCCAGCGGCCACCAGGCCACCACTTCCGGCACGACAATATCGTGAAGATTGGCGAGGCTCGCTGGATCAGGGGATGCCACTAGTGCCGCCGCGAACCCGGATGGTATCCGAGCTGTTCGCGTACCTGATCCAGCACAGGCTGTGAGCCATTCAGGCGCAACAGCGGGATCGCATATCGTCGCGACAGAGTTTCCATCCTGTGCAGACGTTCGGTGAAATCGCTTCGATAAGCATCACGCAGACTGGACTGCGACGTATTCACCTCCAACAAACGCTCACCGTCGGAGAAGGGCAGACGTCCTGCGCTGCCTATTTCGGCTTCCATGGGATCGTAGATAAACAGAGACAACACATCGTTGTGCTGCGTCAGTCGCGTAATCTCTTTCCTGCTGCCTTCGCCGATGCCAAAACCGTCACTGATCAATGCAATCAGACAGTCATGACCGGCAGTCACTCCGACCTTATGCAGCACGTCAGTCAGAATGTCGGGATTGGGTTGAACCTGACTGTCTGCGGACAACGCATGATTCTGAATTTCAATCTCACGCAGAATCTGCATCACGCGCTCGCGGCTTCGATGCGGCGGAATTATGCGTATCTGTTCATCATTGAAAACCATCGCGCCGACTCGGTCACCAACCGACAAAACGCGCCAGGCTGAAGCTGCAGCGGTTTCCGCGGCGATTACCGACTTCATTTTCAGATGGCTGCCAAAGAACATGGACATTCGTTGATCAACAAGCAACCAAACGGGTCTGTCCCTTTCCTCCGTGTACACTCGAACGTGTGGCGCACCCGTACGTGCCGTGACCTTCCAGTCGATGTTACGAATGTCATCGCCGGGAAGGTAGTTGCGCAGCTCTTCGAAGTTCAGCCCCCTGCCTCGCAGCCGCGAAGAATGCCGCCCCGACAACACACTGTGAATAGGTTGACGCGGCAGAAAACTGAAGCCCGAAGCCCTGAATTGCAGGCGCACCAGGGCATCTAAATCGACGTACACGCGGCCGTCGAAGGCGGCCTCTTTTCTTTTTCCGACGCGAGTGTATTGACTCAAGTTGACACCTCCCGGTTCAGGCTACGGCCACCTGAGTCAGAATTTCGTCGATTATGTCGTCCGCGGAGACTCCGTCGGCATTGGCGTCATAACTTAAGGTCAGCCGGTGGCGTAACACATCGTGGGTAACTGCTTTCACATCGTCGGGCAGCACGTGATCGCGCTCATTGAGCCAGGCATGCGTGCGCGCACATTTATCCAGTCCCAGCGCACCGCGCGGACTTGCCCCAATGTTGATCCAGCTTTTGAGTTGGTCGCTATATCTTTCCGGGTAACGAGTGGCAAAAATCAAGTCAACCATGTAGCGCTCCACCACTGGACTCACTGTCACGCTACCAATTTCTTCTCGCGCATCGAACACCGCCTGTTGCGGAACAGGATCGCCGGTGGCGGCGCCGGTTGCCTGCTCTTCGCCACGCACAAGTCGAATGATCCTACCTTCGTCTTCTTCCGTGCCGTAGTCGATGTACACGTGCATCAGGAACCGGTCCATCTGCGCTTCAGGCAATGGATAAGTACCTTCCTGTTCGACAGGATTTTGAGTGGCCATGACGATGAACAGAGGCGGCATCTTGTGCGTGGTACCGCCGACAGTCACCTGTCGTTCTTCCATGGCTTCCAGCAGGGCTGCCTGGACCTTTGCGGGTGCGCGATTAACTTCGTCTGCCAGGACGATGTTTGCAAATATGGGACCCGGTACGAAGCGGAACTCATTGCCATCCGCCCCCTGGTGGAGCACTTCAGTCCCGGTGATATCGGCGGGTAGCAGGTCCGGGGTGAACTGAATGCGCGAGAATTCCACCTGCATGCTTGTTGCCATGCTCTTTACCGCCCGGGTCTTCGCCAGCCCCGGCAGGCCTTCAATCAGAACATTGCCATTTGCCAGCAACGCGATGAGCAAACGTTCCACAACCCGTTCCTGACCGATAATGGAACTCGCCATGCTTTGCCTGAGTGTCTGGATGCTGCCTCGTGCGCTCACGTGTTCCTCCCTGACCCGCGCCCCGATAGTACCTGCTTCTCGCCGCTAAATGAAAACGCCGGCATTCCCGGCCCTGAACTGCATCTGTTTTTTTGCAGACTAGCATGGTAATTTCGCTGTGGGAGACGGGCAGAACCCGCCGCTGGTACTTAAAATTCGGTCGTTGGCCGGTGCCCTTCCGTGGAAAAAAGCACAAGGAAAGTGAAATGAAAAATATGAGCGCGAGCAGTCGTATCGTCGCCGCCTTTGCACTGTTACTGATTTCAACTAACGTATTTGCCCAGGACAGGCCCAACATCCTTGTCATCTGGGGAGACGATATCGGCTGGTTCAACGTTGGCGCCTACAACCGCGGCGCGATGGGTTACCAGACCCCCAACATCGACAGCATTGCCAGTGACGGCATCCTGTTCAATCACGGCTACGGGCAGAACAGTTGCACCGCCGGAAGAGCCGCCTTCATCACCGGTCAGAGTCCATTTCGGACAGGTTTGTTGAAAGTCGGTTTACCTAGCGCCCCTGAGGGCCTTAGCGGTGAGGATCCGACGATCGCTGAACTTCTACCCGAAGAATATATGAAGGGTCAGTTCGGCAAGAATCATCTGGGCGATCTCGATGAACATTTGCCCACCAATCACGGCTTTGACGAGTTTTTCGGCAATCTCTACCACCTCAATGCCGAAGACGAACCCGAAAACGAGGACTACCCCGATGATCCCGAATTCGCCAAGAATTTCGGCCCTCGAGGTGTCATCCATTCGCTTGCGGACGGCAAAATCGAAGACACCGGCCCGTTGAACATGAAGCGCATGGAAACTATTGATGAAGAAACGACCGTGCGCGCCCTGGATTTCATCGACAGAGCCCACAATGCGGAAAAGCCATTTTTTGTCTGGTACAACACCACCCGCATGCACGTGTGGACGCGTCTGAAGGAGGAATCGAAGGGTGTCACCGGCCAGGGAATCTACGCAGACGGCATGGCAGAGCATGATGGCATGGTCGGTGAATTGTTGAACAAACTGGACGAACTCGGCATCGCCGACAATACCATCATCATGTATTCCACCGACAATGGTGCTGAAACGTTCACCTGGCCCGATGGCGGCACGACGCCTTTCCGTGGCGAGAAGAACACGACGTGGGAAGGCGGTTTTCGGGTGCCGATGATGGTGAAGTGGCCGGGTAAGATCAAACCAGGACAGGTTTCCAACGAAATCA
>CBDUDJ010000117.1:0-6708 GCA_965365885.1 uncultured Gammaproteobacteria bacterium | reverse complement strand
TGTCATCCCGACTTGTCAGCACCGTGTGGCGCTTGTATTCCATCCTTAAAATGAAGCGATCACTTAGGTAGTAGTTCGCTCCAAGACCCGCGTGTACGATTTCGTCCTGACGATCCTCTGCCTGGACGATTGTGGTATGCGGCTTCGTCTCGATTATGCCCGTGCCAATGGTGAAATAAGGTGACAGACGCCACTCTGGGAACGGGTACATGAGTATGTTTGCACCAAACATGGATCCGTCCGAGAAGTCGCCAAGAATCTGCGAGGCTTCGACCTGCAGTGTGATATACGGATTCACCGCGTAGCCGACGTATGTCGTGATGGTGGCCGCACCTTCGAAATCACCGCCGGTGATTCCCATCTCCCAGCGCCGGCCTGAAAAACTGTCAATTCCGTAATCTACAAATTCGATGGGATTACCATCGAGATCCAGCGTATGACGCATCTGGTCGATGTGTACCCAGCCTTCTTTGGTTCGATGACTGCCTCGGGAGAGGCGAATTTT
This sequence comes from uncultured Gammaproteobacteria bacterium, assembly GCA_965365885.1. Lineage (GTDB taxonomy): Bacteria > Pseudomonadota > Gammaproteobacteria > Pseudomonadales > Azotimanducaceae > SZUA-309. The sequence continues at coordinate 6,203 of CBDUDJ010000117.1, read as the reverse complement.
GAACCAATTCGTCCGCTGCTTGAGAAGGGTGATCTCATCACCCTGCCCGGCGACGTAAAAGATGGGATAGCCGCGCCCGGGGCCGGTGTGCATCTCCACGTAGGGATCGGATACCACTACTTCGGGTTGATAGCCCTGCAACAGGTTCAACGGGTTGTAGACAGCCAGTGCCGGAGTTGCCAGAAGCAACCCAAGTAGCGCCAGGCAGCTACTGGTTCGTCTACAAATCATGCCGTTCATCCTTTACCGGCAGCTCCGCATCAGGGCGGAACGTCAAATGGGTTGTTGTAATATTGCCCACCGATGTCGATCCATTCTGAGACCAACTTCAACTCTGCGCCGGATAGTCGGCCGTCATGGGTTTGATTCGCATCGAATCGATCAAAAAACCGGGGACTGAAGTTTGCGCCAGCGACATTCAGCGACGGCGACACGTTGATGGTTACCAGCACGGGAATCGGATTACCTGCGGCATCGAGCACCGGATTGCCATTCACATCGAGTACGAACAGTGGATTGCCATTGCCGTCGGTTGCCTGCACCAGTTCATCGATAACGTTGCCACCGGCATCCAACACCTGCTGGTTGTCATTGAACAACAGCTCCCGATAGCTCTTGAAGTGATCTGCCTCGTCTGCCGAGGCACCATCAGAGAGATCGAGCTGAGCAGCGGGCACCATGTCGACAGCCAGCGCATCGACCACGTTGTGACAACTTGTACAGGTCTCGTCTCTCAGCAACGTCACACCATCCGTGTCGAATACCCGCCGATCGACATTCCACAGCGGGTGAATGTGCGACTCAAAGTTGATGACGATCCGGCAGAGCGCAGTCCAGTTGGCCACGCAACTCGGATCCAGCGGTGCTGGTGTAGACAGCGCCTGATAGGAATAGAGAAACGGAGTTTCAGGCGTTCCAATCGCCGGATCTGTCCAGACATCCAGGTAGTCAAGATTGACCGTCGGGTCGCGCACGCCGTTGATTCGGGCGTAGACCTCGGCCATTGTCTCGCCTGCATTTGCAAACAGACTGGGATCGGTATTCGGAAACGGTGAACCATCGACCGGCGCACCAGAATTCGCTGCGGGTGCTTCTGCGTTCAGCCGCCCGTGCGGAACCTGACTTTGCGGGGAATGACAGCCGTTGCACTGCACTTCTTCACCCGGCACTAATTGCAGCCAGTTCTGATGGCGCGGGAAAATCCGTCGACCGTTAACGTCCAGCACATCCAGCCAGAATGCAATGTTTGCCGGCACTTTCACTTTCACTGAGCCGTCGGGTTCCACCGGTGTATAGCCGATGATTTCCCGCATGAGTTGTGCCTGTGAGCGGCCGAATGCCGTGCCATCAAGATCCACAATATCGTCATCAGGGATCGAGACAGCCTTGACGATTCGGATAAAAAGCGCAGGGCGATCCGCTATCGTGGTGGCCTGCGGATCAGCCAGTGCGGAGAGATTTGCGACGGCGGCACCATCGAAATCATAAATGCTGTGCACATGCAGCACGCCGACGGACTCGGCAAACAGATCCGGGTCGAGGTCGAGCCCCACAACTTTGTCGAGAATCACAGGTGGGTTGGTCTTCGGTTCCATGACCACGATTTCCGAATAGATTTCACCTTCATTGGCAACAACGATCGGCAACTGCGTATTTTCATCGGCATCGAACATCCACACGCCATAGAGGGGATCGGCCTCCAAAAAATTGGGATCGATGAGTGATTCGTCTGAGCAGGGCGAGAACAAGGGATTCAGTGGATCCGTAATCTCATCGATAAGGCGGCACTGGCTCCAGGAAACAAGCAGGCGGTTGGTCCCGTCAAAAACCGGCGCAAAGCTCGAGTAGCGGCCTTGCAGTGCCGGGGTAGCGTCATCGATATTCAAGTCACCCGCTATCAGCTGTTCCTGAGCATCCGCCAGCAGACCGGAATTGGCGAACGTAGGTTCGTCGTGCTCAACGTAAGCGGCGGTATCAATTGCCACGGGAATTGCTCCGAGGCGGGTCTGGTTGCCCGGTGGCCGCAACAACACCAGCAAGCGAGCATCAGGTAACTCCTGGGACTCCATGAATTCGATAGTCGCACCGCCAGGTCCGGTATCGTGACTGTGCACACCGTAGAGCAACTGAAGTTCAGTGCCGTCGGGGTTGACGGTGTAAAGACTCAGCCTGTCGACATTGGCTACATTGTCCCAGCGACTGAAAACGATACGGCCATCGCTGAGCACGTTTGGATCGAGGTCGGAACTCTGATTGAACGTTATCTGGTGAATGTCGCTGCCGTCTTCATCCATGACATGCAGCGCGAGGGCTTCTTCATTGCGGTCTTCGTCAAAGGCGGAAAACTGCGGCTTACCCTCATCGAGCAGGACTGCTTTCGCCCGTCGTTGGCGCGTTGATGAGAAAACCAGCCGCCCGTCTGGCAGAAACCTCGGGGCAACATCCTGGCCGAGCTCTGCCGTGATGTCCGAACTGATCACACGAGTGACCAGACCGGTTTCACGATCATAAAGCCAGATATTCCATGTTGCTTGCTCGTCGTCATTGAGCATCGGGTCTTCCGGTGCTCGCATCGCAAACACCAGTTTCAGGCCGTCATAAGAGACACTGAGGTCTTTAACGTCGTACAGCGGCGGATTGCCATCGATGTCATCGGGAAAAATGCCAACGGTGAGCGAGATTTCAACCGCGCTTGGGGAAGCTCTTTCACGCAGCAGCAACTCCGCCCCTGGAAAAAAACCAAACGCTTCTCGTACTTCGATCGTACGCAGATCCAACCCGGTGTCATCGAATAGAACCGGCCGTTTCACGTACACAATGGGAAAATCCAGGATGACCGGATCGGGATCCTGGCCACTGCCGATGGAAACGCCGCTACTACCTCCGCCACACGCTACTAGTAGATACGCGATCGAAAGTACAACAGCTGATCGATAAAACTGTACTAACTCGTTTGGCACGATCTATCGCCTCTGAGCACCTGGCACAATGGAGGAAGAATTCTTTCATAGGGCCTGCACGGCAGGTGTGACGCGGGTCACACCGCACCGGCGCAGGAATCTTCAGAAATACTGAATTCGTGTAAGCAAGATGTCAGTCTGCCACTTACCTGCTGATACAACTGCCCAGCAGTACGAGCCTGGAGCCCTTGACGTTAAAGGCTCGGCATTCCAATTCGCGTCAGCACTCGCGTAGAGAGCCGTTGGCCTGGTTGTGAACCCAGTCACAGCTTGCCGGCGGCCTTTCGCCGAATCTTAGCTAATTCCTCCTGCCCAGGGACGGGCGATGGTCGAAGTATGTCCGGACCGCCAGCAACGATGCTGCAGCACCAGGCAAGCACACGGTGTGGAGCGTGTTGTTAATGAACACCAAATCAACCAGACATCGCAGTCCTGGGCTCGGTGGATTTCTGATCATGGCCACTGTCCTGGCAGGCACGGCTATGGCGGACTCCAGAGACCAGGCAAAGCGCATGCACGATCGTATCGCCGGTGTGCCCCCGAGTGAACAAACGCTCACCAACATGGCCACAGCGATCGACGCTAACAACGAAGTTGTCGCCGCACTCATGGCAACCGATGATCCGGAGTTCTACCGGGTAACGCTGAAAAATCTGGTAGCTCCATGGACGAATCGCGATCAGAACGTGTTCGTACCACTTAACGATTACATCGCAACAGTAATCGGCATGGTTCGCGACAATAGAGACTTCCGCGAAATCCTCAGCGCCGACACCCTCTACATCGGTTCCGGTGCAGGGATTCCGACTTATTCGAATACTAATAATGCCCACTACGAGGCGCTCGAAGATCAGGGCATTAATCTTCAAGCCAACTTGCAGTTCACGCCACAATCATCGCTGACGGGTGTTCCGGCACCGGCCACTGCCGGGATCATGACGACCAGAGCAGCTGCGAAAGCCTTTTTCATTGATGGCACTAATCGGGCCATGTTCCGTTTCACGCTGCTCAATCATATGTGCAACGACATGGAGCAGGTGAAAGACATCACCCGCGCACCAGACAGAATCCGCCAGGACGTCTCCCGCAGTCCGGGTGGCGACAGCCGCATCTTCCTCAACAATTGCATCGGCTGTCATTCCGGCATGGACCCACTGGCCCAGTCGTTTGCCTACTATGACTATTCCTACGACGTTAACGCCGACCCCGACGGCGAAAACGGTTTCATCACGTACAACAGCGCCGGTCAGATTGACCCGGTAACCGGCACTCGCGTTGTTTCGAAGTACTTCAACAACAACAACAACTTCGAGCACGGCTTCATCACCCCCAACGACAGCTGGAGCAATTACTGGCGCAACGGTCAGAACGCCCTGCTGGGCTGGGGTGCCGGAACCGGTTCCGGCATTGGCGCAAAGTCCATGGGTCAGGAACTGGCCAACAGCGATACGTTCGCACACTGCCAGGTCGAGAAGGTCTTTGCCAATGTCTGTCTGAGGCCACCGCAGGACGATCTGGATCGAACGCAGATCGGCAACATGGTGACCTCATTCAGGACGAGCAACTTCAACCTAAAGCAGGTCTTCGCAGAATCTGCCGTTTACTGCATGGGCGACTAAGCGGGAGGCAACATGAAGAATCTGCTGATAATTCGATTTTCTGCCACTGCCCTTACCCTGCTGGCACTTGTCGGCTGTGGCGGCGGCAGCGGCGCAGCAACCTCGGCGACGCCGTTGACAACGGCAGCGCAAGTGAGCAACTACAACGGTCCACCCCCCGCAACGCCGGATGTGCAAACCTTCAAGCTGGCACTCTGGGACAACCTGTTACCGAACAACAGATGTGGCAGTTGTCACAACGACACCCAGAATCCAAGGTTTGTCCGGTCAGACGACATCAACCTCGCTTATGAGGCGGCAAATACGGTCGTTGATCTTGCAGATCCAGCCATGTCGATCATGGTCGGTAAGGTTCGTGGCGGTCACAATTGCTGGCTTTCCGACAACAATGCCTGTGGCGACATCATCGAGTCCTATATCGAAAACTGGGCCGGCGCCACTTTTGGCGGTGTCGGCAAAGCGATCGAACTGGTCGCGCCACCGCTCCAGTCACCTGGTGACAGCAAGAATTTCCCGGCGCTTGCTCCGCCGGAGTTCACTGCAGTCTACAACCTGCTCACGACTTACTGTGCGAATTGCCACTCCGAAGCAGCAGCCATCCCCCAGTCGCCCTACTTTGCCAGCGCCAACATGGCCTCGGCCTATGATGCTGCGCGGGCGAAAATCGATCTGGATAACCCCGGCAACTCGCGCTTTGTTTTACGCCTGCGCCAGGAATCACACAACTGCTGGAACCAGTGTGACGACGGCGACCAGGACTTCATGGATACCGACGATTCGGGAATCATGCAGACGGCAATATTCAACCTTGCCGCGGCTATTCCCACCACAGTAATCGATCCAGATCTGGTCACCAGCATGGCGTTGGGACTGCCCGACGGCATCGTCTCCTCAGCCGGTGGCCGTTACGAAGCCAATCTCATTGCGCTGTATGAATTCAAGACAGGTTCCGGCAACCAGGTTTTCGATACGAGCGGTATAGAACCATCGCTCAACCTGACGCTATCGGGCACGTACAACTGGGTTGGCGGCTGGGGTGTGCAGTTCATCGACGGCAAGGCCCAGGGCTCAACGACCGCAAGCAGCAAGCTGCACGATCTGATCACGTCGACGGGCGAGTTTTCGATCGAAGCCTGGGTTGCACCGGCCAACGTCACGCAGGATGGCCCAGCGCGCATCATCAGCTACTCCGGTGGCTCCACCGCGCGCAATTTCATGCTCGGTCAGACCCTGTACGATTACGACACGTTCACGAGGACTGATCAAACAGACCAGAACGGTGAACCGCAGCTGTCCACACCAGCCATGGACGAAGTGCTGCAAGCTTCTCTGCAACACGTAGTGCTGAACTACGACCCGATCAATGGCAGACAGATTTTCGTCAATGGCGAGTTGATCGGCGTGGTCGATCCTGTATCGGGTGGTCTGTTGAACGAATGGGACGACACCTTCGCGCTGGCGATTGCAAGTGAAGTCGACAACAACAATCGCTGGGCAGGTACTGTCCGTCTGCTTGCGATCCACAACAGGATTCTCACGCCTGCGCAGATCAACGAGAACTTTCAGGTCGGCGTGGGTGAAAAATACTTCATGCTATTTAACGTCGATGCGCATGTTGGCATTG
>CBDUDJ010000116.1:0-6713 GCA_965365885.1 uncultured Gammaproteobacteria bacterium | reverse complement strand
GTCAGGAGTCGCCGCCAGTCGCGACGGCGCTCGACATACGCACGATAGTCTGCCTCTTTGTCTTCCTCCGCCAGCCACCGGGCCATGCCTTCGCCGCCAACGAAGCTCGCAAACGATTCGTTGAACGCCACATCCCCTTTGAGCCAGACCCTGCTATGGGCGAGTTCGTGAAACAGCAACCGAGCGAGGTTGGCTTCCGGCCAGTCGACAAACGTGCTCAACAACGGATCATCGAACCAGCCAAGCGTCGAGTACGCTGCAACCTCACCAACATAGGTATCAAGCCCACGACCCGCTAGCGTTTCACGAAAAGCCACTGCCCTGTCGTGATCGAAGTAACCCCGATAGGGCGCGCACCCGACGAACGGATAACACCAGGTTTCAGCTTCCAGCGACAGCGCAGGCGCAGCAAACAGGTTCCACACGACTGCAGGCGCATCGACCGCGACATACGTGCGATACCTGTTGCCGGCGGCGAGATCCAGATGACTTTCGGCAAATTCGAGCATTCTCTGACTGAGCAGAAGTTGCTCGCGCAGCCTCTCATCACTCGCCGTGGGCTCATCTCGAGCATCGATATCACGCAACACCTCAGTTACCGGCTGACGCTGCTTGAGCAGGCGAAGCTGGCCGGAGATCGCCTGCGAGTAGTAGCCTAGCGTTTCGCAACCACCAACAAAAAGTACTGATACCAGAACTGCGCCCGCAGCCAGCTTCTTAGGAAACTGGTGCACGAGCAGGTCCTGTGTTAAGTAACTGAACCATGAACTTCATGAAAGGCAGCTTAGCGGGAATGTTTGTGATCATGAATACCGTGATCGCATGCACTCCTCTGTTTCTGGCTGGTCTGATTCGATTACCGCTGTCTGGTACTGCCCGCTCCGCTCTGGATCGCCGCATGGACCTCGTCATCGAATACTGGGTCGGCTGCAATCGCTTCGTGTTTGACCTGCTGCGAATCACCAACGTCGAGGTCACCTGGGATTGCGCCGAGGACCTCAGCAAGAAGCGCTGGTACATCGTGATCAGTAACCATCAGAGCTGGACGGATATTCTCATACTACAAACCCGATTGTTCGGCCACATTCCCCCCATCAAGTTCTTCACCAAACAGCAGTTGATCTGGATTCCGTTTCTCGGAGTTGCGATGTGGCTGTTGGGGTTCCCTTATGTCCGTCGCATGAGCAGACAACAGATTGCAGAAGATCCACAGCTAGCCGAGCTCGACCGGCAATCTACCCTCACCGCCTGCGCCGGTTTCCGCAATCATCCCACGACCGTGCTCAACTTTCTCGAAGGCACCCGCTTCACGCCGGAAAAACAAGCCCGGCAGGATGCCAGGTTCCTGCATCTGCTTAACCCGAAGATCGGTGGCCTCACCTACGCGCTCACCGCACTCGAAGACCGACTCCACTACTTTGTCGACGTGACGATCGAATACCCCGATGGGGTTCCAACATTCTGGGAGTTCATGAAAGGCGAGTGCCACAACGTCCGGATGCGCGTGCACTGCCGGGAAGTCCCATCGGCCGTAGCGGCGAGTCATGAGTTCGAAGACAAACGCCTTACCCTCGCGCCGTGGATCGAGGACCTCTGGCAGGAGAAGGATGATCGGTTGCGCGCCCGAGCCGACCTTTCCGAAGCTTCTCAGGTGGCGCTGTAATGTATCAGGAACACTTTCATCTCAAGCAGGAACCCTTCTCAATTGCGCCTGATCCGAACTTCCTGTATCTGAGCAGCGCCCACCGCGAGGCGCTCGCCCATCTGATGTACGGATTTTCTCACGGCGGCTTCGTGCTGATTACCGGCGAAGTCGGCACCGGCAAAACGACATTGCTGCGCAACCTTCTAAAACAGACACCACCTGATCTCGACGTCGCATTCATCCTCAATCCAAGGCTCACCGTTCGCGAATTGCTGGAAACACTGTGTGATGAACTGGGCGTTACCTACGACTCAGGGTCGACTAAAACCGTCAAGCAATTCATCGACGCCCTGAACGGACACCTCCTCGCAACCCATCGAGATGGCCGCAGCACTGTGGTCATCATTGATGAAGCCCAGAATCTTTCACCCGCGGTACTCGAGCAGATACGGCTCCTGACCAATCTCGAGACCGATGAAAAAAAGCTTCTGCGAATCATTCTGCTCGGTCAACCCGAACTCGCGGAGTTGCTTGCGCGCCAGGAACTCAGGCAGCTTGCTCAGCGCATCACCGCCCGCTACCACCTCGCCGGTCTCGACAGGCATGACAGCTATGCCTACGTCATGCACAGGTTGAGCCGGGCAGGCGGAAATCCGCATATTTTTACCCGCGGTGCGCTGGTGCGACTTCACCGCCTGGCAAAAGGCATACCGCGAATCATCAACGTAATCGCCGATCGAGCGCTGCTCGGTGCCTATGTCGAGGACCGCCAGCGGGTGAATGCGGCGGTCGTCTCGCGCGCCGCCGACGAAGTATTGGGGCGGCAATCCCGGATCCGCACCTGGCTGGCTACCACCGTCGTCTGTATCGGTCTGGCCGGCGCCGCCACGGCGTATTTTCTCCCGGGCTCCCTGCCCGGCTCGCCCGCCGATCGAGTCGATTCGGTCGTGGATCCGGCACCTGCCGGCGCGACCAATCTGCCCGGCGAAGATTTGGCAGTGGCACCGCAAGTGCCGCTGCGCACAGCACAGAAAACGCCTGATACACCCCCTGCTGCGAGCGATTCAGGCGGCATCGTTACAAACAATGATGGGCAGGCCGAGTTGCTGATCAAACCGCGCACGAGTCTGCCAGCCGGCGACGCAATCGCACGTCCCGCAGGCACTACTTACGCCACGCAGCAGCAAGCCTATGCAGCCGTATTCAAGCGCTGGGGGGCGGACTATCTGGAGACACCAGACGATCTCATCCCCTGTGATTTCGCACCGTCTGCGGGACTGCAATGCCTGACGAGACACGGCAGCTGGAGCGACCTCCGGCAGCTTAACCTGCCCGTGGTCCTCGAACTGTGGGATGAAGAGGCTGGCCCCTACTATGGTGCGTTGGTCGCCGCACAGGCGGAGGAACTGACACTACAACTTGGCGATGCGACCATTGCCACTACACCGCGGGACCTGCGCGACGCCTGGTACGGCACTTACGTCGTGCTCTGGCAAACCCCGCCCGGCTACCACGGCAGCCTTCGTCAGGGTGACTATCATCAGACGGTCAGCTGGCTGCGGCAGCAGCTAGCAGCACTCGATGCGCAGCCACTGGCAACAGACGAACCGGAATTCTTTGGTACCGGTCTACACGACACCGTGGTCGAGTTCCAGCAGCAGGAAGGATTGCTGACTGACGGCATCGTCGGTCCGGCAACCTGGATCCGGCTTGCCGAACGGCTGAACCTGCCTGCACCGAAACTGGATTCGTGACGTGTCATATATTCTGGATGCACTGAAAAAAACAGAAGCAGAGAACGATCCGGATGTGCGCGCATCTCTGGCGATAGATCGCGGTGATCGACGCCGAGCCCGAATCGTTCAGGGGTTCGTCACTGCTGCGCTGCTCATCAACGCTGCCGTTTTGTTCTGGTTGTTCGTCCCGAGTAGCATTCTCAGCGTTACCGGGCAGGCGGAATTGCCTTCCCAGGCACAACCGCTGACAGCGCTGCCGGAGCAACTCCCGGCGTCAGTTCAGGAAACCGCGCTAGTCCAAGAAACCGCGCTAGTCCAAGAAGCCGCGCTAGTCCAAGAAGCCGCGCTAGTCCAAGAAGCCGCGGCGCTACCGGCTGACTCCGCAGCCGCCGCCCAGCCGCGACGACTCACGCTTGCAGCACTACCGGCAGCGGCACGTCGAGAATTTCCGCAATTGGACTTTTCCACCCATGTCTACGCGGACGATCCAGCGTTGCGAGCGGTCGTCGTGAATGGTCAACGGTTGACCGAAGGGACCAGCCTTGGTGCGCTGTATCTAAGTGAAATTACCGAAAACGGGGTAGTTTTCGCAACCGGCGACTATCTGGTCGATATTGCGGTACTGGACGACTGGCAGAACTGAACGTTCGGCTCGCTCGTTCCTGCCAAGTCGGCCGCAACGCGAATTTCAGGACAGGTACTAGCTCGCTTTCTTGTCCAGACGCAGCGCCGTCAGCTCAAACGTGCGGCTGGCGATAAAGATCTGCACCATGTCGGAATCCAGCATGCCGAGCTGAGCTTCCTCTTCGAGAATTTTCAACGCGGTTGTTGCCGGCATTGCTTTCTTGTAAGGCCGATCCATGGCAGTCAGCGCATCGTAGATATCACATACGGTCATAACTCGACTCGCCAGCGGTATCTGTTCACCAATAAGGCCATGAGGATAGCCGCTGCCATCGAGCTTCTCGTGGTGAGCACCTGCGATTTCAGGGACCCGCGCCAGCTCCGGTGGCCAGGGCAGGACGGCCAGAAATTCCCGTGTATGTGTAACGTGCGATTCTATTTCGCGGCGCTCTTCAGGCGTCAGGCTGCCGCGGCGAATTGACAACGCAAGAAGATCGTTTTCGGTAATCAGGCCGTTGAGCGTCCCGTCGGATTCGAGGTAGCCGTATTCGCGAATTCTCTTCAGGTTTTTGAAGTTGCCATCGTCCAGCACGTTAGGCACATTCGCACTGCTGATCACCTGGAAGAAGTCATCAAGGGTACTGATCTCCTCTTCGAGTTCACGGTGCACGCGGCGCCGTGCAACGTCAATGTCGTTTACGCCGTTATGGAGCATTTCCAGCTCTTTTTCGACCGCATGGCGTCGCAAACGCTCTTTCTGCACTTCCATACGATAATGAATCATCTCGAGACGATCGTCGGACAGCTTGTTAGCTTTCGTCAGAACATTTTCGCGCACACCCACCTTGCCGAAGTCATGCAGGAGTGCTGCATATCTGACTTCCTTGATGAGCTCATCGTTCAGCTGCAAATTCGAAAATCTGGACAGGTCGGATCGAGGCAGAGCTTCCAGCAGAGCAACCGTCGTTTCAGCCACCCGAACCGAGTGTCCACTTGTGGTTGGATCTCGTTGCTCGATGGTTTTCACCGACGCCTGAACAAAGCCTTCAAACAGCGTATTGATATCCCGTATGAGAATATTTTTCTGGATGGATACCGCCGCCTGGCTGGCGACAGCTCGCAGCAGTTCGGAGACCTCTTCACCAAAAGCAATAGCCTGGCCCGTCGCGGGATCGAACCGATTAATGAATTGCAGTACCCCGACGACGCGGCCCCGATGATCCCGCATAGGCAGCACCAGCACCGATCGTGTCCGGTAGTCCATCTCTTCATCGAAGTTGCGGTTGAACTGATAGGGCGCACCCTCTGGAAGATCGTAGACATCGGGTATATCTAGTTCTGTACCGGTACCGGCAACGTAACCGGCCAGTGAGTTGGAAGTAACCGGCAGCCGCTTTTCCATGAACGGTACATTCACGGAATCGTTCTGAGCCAGTTTGAAGATGAGCGCGGTTTCATCATCACGTTCATCGAGAAGATAGAGCGACCCGGCGTCGCAACCGGCCAGCCGGCGCGCTTCGAGCAGGATCGTCTGTAAGAGATCTTCGAACTCCATTTGCGAAGACAGCGACAGGGCAATATCGGAGAGCTGCGTCATGCGCTTTCTGCGCGCGCCAACCTCCCGATACAGCGCTCCAACCTTGAGATTGCGCTCCCACTGTTTCTCTGCGAGCGCAAACAAATGTTCGATCATCTGCTTTTCAGGCTGCTGCACGATGGGCAAATCGACACCGGCAACAGATTGTGCGGCGACGAACAACGCGTGCGGGAAGCGCCTGCGTAATTCCTCAACCTCACCATCGAGCACGTAGACGAGCGCAACCGACGCATCGACGTCATCTTTTGAGCCCACACGTGTGTAGTGCGACTGCCACTTTTTGTCGGCTGCGACGGCGCACAACGCATCAAAAAGTGCATCGTTATCAGGTGTGGGGGATTTGGTTCCTGCGGTGAAGAACACCGGCTCCCAGCCTGGATTAGCCATCGGTGGCGATTCCTGTTAGTAGGTGCAGGTATCAGTATGCCGCCTTGCGCGCAAGGCGATATGGACGGCTATCACACGTTCAGTGTGAAGGGGTTCTAGCAGTGTGTTGAAAAAGCGCGCTAAGTATGATTTTTCCGGCCTCGGCCAGCCCTGGCTGCTAGAGCGTGGGATTTGCCAGCGAATCCAGACGCCGTTCCATGCTGGACAGGCGAGAATTCAGCGCCACGCGATAGGCATCCATTGACGCTACAGCCTGCTCATTGTCGGCAACCCGATTTACCAGGTTGGCCTGGAGGCTCGCAACGGTCTGTTGCGCGGCGTTGGCTTTGTCTACGAGGTCTCGCTGTGCAGAGAGAATCTGCTGCATCTGCAGCTCCACACTGGTCAACTGATCGATGATTTCCTGTTGCTGCTGGAACGCCGACTCATGCCGGCCGACCGAAGCATTCAACTGCGTATTACTCGCCTGCACGGAGGCGAGAGTCTGTGCCTGTTTCTTGAGGCCGGTTTCGTTGTCTTTTATCCATTTGCGATTGCGCTCGTTGGTGATTGCCCAGAGCTTGCGAATCTCTGTCTCCCAGAAACCAATCTGTTCCTTGGTATTCTGACCCGTATTGGTCATCGCCTCATCCGTGATGCGTAGCCGATCTTCGAGCACCGCGATACGATTCTGCGCCGTGGTCAGATCCTCTGCTTCTTTCGTGAGCACCTGATGCTGTTTAGC
>CBDUDJ010000115.1:0-6728 GCA_965365885.1 uncultured Gammaproteobacteria bacterium | reverse complement strand
CCCGCTGAGGGCTCTTGACCCGCTGAAGGCTCTCTACCCGCTGAAGGCTCTCTACCCGCTGAAGGCTCTTGCCCCGCTGAGGGCTCTCTACCCGCTGAGGGCTCCACCCCACCCCCACTACTACTGCTGGTGCCGTCGTGACCGTCGCGGTCGACGATCGACAGATCCAGCGTGAGGTCGCCGATACCCGCCGCGCCTTCTGCTGGCGCGAGCGGTGGAATCAACGGCGGTCCCTTGCACCTGCCGGCTTCACCATCTGCTTCTTCGGGGACGGGGACCAGCTCAGGTGGGTTTTTGACCAGACGTGCCTGTATTGCTTCAGCGCTCTGAGCCGGCCCTGGTGTTGCCTCACCTGTCAGCTGAACAGCCTGGCAGACGACTGTCTCGCAAGTCGCAACCGCCGACCCCGTGCACAAGCCTTCCTGTGCGGCCAGCCAGTTTTCTTCGCTCATCGCGACTTCAATGATCGGACCCTGCGCGCTGGGCGAGACGATGCGGGCGTGTTCCAACGCGTTGTCGATGAGCCATGCTTGAGCATCCGTCTGCGCGCGCAGGACAATGCTGCGCGGCGCTTCCGGCAGGTTGAGCGCAAACGCCTCGCGCCAGGCGAGCGCCTCATCTGCCGCATATGCGGGCATGCCGCAGAGCAGGGTCAGGACCGCGATCAGCCGTCTATTCACCGTCAGACTCCTCGTCTGGCGCCGTGTCCGTGAGAGGCGGTGGCACCGGCAGCGCCATGGACATGCGGGATTCACGAGTGCTGCCATCGTTTGAACTCACGAGCAGACGCAGTTCCCACGACGTCGAGCCGCCGGTCATCGTCACGAGGCTGTCCATATCCACGGTGCCTAACACTCCCTGTTCGACCGGTGTGGTCAACGCGGCGACCAGCGGTTGCCAGTCGTAGGGCGATGGCTTGTCTGCGACCGGCTGTTTCTTTTGCCGCTTGCGCGATTTCCTGGATCGGGCTTCAGGTTCGATGACCGGTACCGAACCCGCAGTCGCTCTGACGGTAAGTTCCGCGGAGGTGAACTGATCTGCCGTTGCGGTACCCTGGACGTTCAGCAGGATTTTCTGCTCTGAGAGTTCGAGATCGACACCGAGCAGGCGCGCGTCGACGAACGTGTCTGGACTCGCCGCAAGAGCACGCACGAAATCCACCCGGCCATAGCCGGAGGTCTGATCCACACCGGATGCACCTATATCTACCGCTGACTGCATCAGCATTCGGTGGGCCTGGCTTGCGCTCAGCTCCGGGCGCAGTGTAAACAGGCGTGAGGCAACACCGCTGACGAACGCAGCAGAAAACGAAGTGCCGGACGCACGGTAGTATTCTTCTTCGTCCCCGACTATGGCCGAACCCGGCGGATAGTCCGGCGGATTGGAAAGCGCTATGAAGTCGGAATCGCGCGCGCGCAGAGACAATACCTCCACCCCCGGTGCGAGCAGGGCAACGGGTGAACCGAAGTTGGAAAATCCCGCGCGCTCACCATTCAGATCACTGGCGCCTACCACTAGAACATCGGGCAACGATGCATAACCAAGGTAGGCTGCACTCAATCCCCTGTTGCCTGCGCTGACCACAATCAGCACGCTATTGTCGGCCGCATAGCGCGCAGCTGTGCGTTCGAGCTCGGTGATGAGTTCACCGCCGAGGCTTAAGTTGATCACACGGGCACCGTTGTCGACGGCGTAATAGATGGCTGCCGCCACCGCGGAACTGCGCGCCTGGCCGATGAAATTGGCAACCTTCAACGGCATGATTACGGCATCGGCATTCACTGCTGTAATGCCCAGACCGTTGTCGGTACAGGCAGCGATGATCCCGGAGATGTGGGTGCCATGACCGCTGCGGTCCCAGGGGTTGTTATTGCCATCGACGAAATTCCAGCCGATGAGATCGTCGATGAATCCGTTGTCGTCATCGTCACGGCCGTTGCGCTTCTCCTGGGGATTACGCCAGAGCTGCTCGGCGGCAAAGTCGTTGTGCAGGTAGTCCATGCCCGTATCGATCACGGCCACGATCACGGGTTGCGCATCGTCCTGATTGGGCTGCGCCGTGCGTGCGATGTCTGTGTACACCCGCAAATTTTTCAGTGCCCACTGATCGTCGAATTCCTGCTCCCAGGAACCTGTTGAACCGAAGTATGGATCGTTCGGTTCGGCCTGGGCCAAAACAACACTCACAGTCAAAGCGAGGACCGTTGTAATGATGTAGCCGATTACTTTCACGGCTGCGCTGCCGGTTGCACGAGTAACGTCAGCGGGCTTGCTGACAAGTTATCAGACGCAATTTGCAAATCGGCCGAATCGGCAATGTCGATGGTGTATATTCCAAGCGCTGTGGGTCCGGCAATGATGCTCGCCTGATTGTCGATGAGCAGTTTTCTGATCTGCGTCTCGGCGGCACTCGGGACGAACACCACAGAGAGATCTGCGGTGGCTGCCACAGGACCCGCGACGGTTTCATAGTCAGCCTGGCCATCAACAAGACCTTCATCAGCACCCTCGCCAACGCCAAGCGCTACGGCCAGGCCAAGGAGCAACGCAAACTGGGCGCCGATCGCGAGCCTTGCAAGTGGTGGCGTCTTATTCCACTGCAGGGACCATTGCAGGCGGTCGAGCAGGTTTGCAAATATTCCCGATCCGCTGTCGTTGGCTGTTGCCTCAGAGTGCGCTTCACGGACAACCAGAGGCTCATCGGGCCGCGCCTGTTCGAGCTGGTCGAGTTGCGCCATCGCCCGGGTCAGGATAGCGGGGTTATAGGCGGGTTCTTCCGCACCGGTCTCCGCGACCGAGTCTGCGAAGAGTGCGAGTTCTTCTAATTGCGATCGCGGAATTTCACCGCTATCGATGAACGCCTGCACGGCCGCAGCTTCCGCAGTCTCGAGCGTGCCCGCAACAAACCAGGGTAGGAGCTGTTCTGCTTCCAGACGGTTCATGACGCCATCTCCACGTTCGCAGGATCAAAGCCGGAACCCAGCAGTAATTCCTGCATCTGTTTCTTGGCGTGAAACATCCGGGTTTTCACCGTGTTTTCCGGGCAACCCACGATGTGGGCGATTTCCTGATAGGTGCAGCCATGAAAGAAGGTCAGCTCGATGACGTCACGATGGTCCTGCGACAGTCCGGCAAGCGCGCTGCGCAAGCCGGCTTTGAGTTTGCCGCGATCCTGTGCCACCGCCGCGCTCGTCTGCAGTTCATCAGCCACGCCGGGTACCGCGTCGACATCTACCGTGTCGAGTTGTTTGCGACGCACTGAGTTGAGCGCCAGATGCCGGGTGATACCCAATATCCAGGTGCTGACCTTGGAGCGGCCTTCAAATTTCGCGGCGTTTTTCCAGACTTCCAACATGACGTCGTTTGTGACCTCTTCAGCTTTTGTGACATCGGCAATGAGCCGGTGGGCATAGCGAAAGACGCGCTCACCATATTCCTTGAACAGTTGCTCAAACGCGTGGCGATCACCGGCTGCGATTTTGCCAACCAGTAGCTGATCTTGGTCTGTAGCTGCACCGTCTCGCGACATGTTTCGCTGCCTGATGTTCGTGTTTGGATCGCCACTGCAGACAACTGCGCCCAAAGATAGGTCACAACCAGCGGGAAAATCGTTCAATCGAATTGCTGGAGCTGGAAATGGAGCGAAAGCTCCATCGCCGATAGCCGCCTTCTATAGCGCCTTCTATAGCGCTTGCTATAGCGCAGTAGTGCGCCAACAACCGTGAAATAACTTCCCCCCGGAAGCAGACAGCTATTAGACGCCCGCTGAATGCGCGATTCAACCGCCTGCCAGGCCTATGAAATGGGCGATTGAACCTTTTCCTTCGAGTGCGTGACCCAGATAACTGAGACGACGCGCACCGACCGGCGCACATTCCAAGGAGAGCAAAATGATCACCGTAAAAGAGAAACTCATAGCCCTTGCCGACACCCAGGCAGCACGCGAGTTGATTGCAATGTGGATGGACGAAGACAATGAAACGTTCTGCGCCCGCCAACATGCCTGGGAGGAAATTGACGCACGAGTGCCGCGCCGCAAGTTACGCCTGCGCTGGTAGCATCACAGCTTGAAGACGTTCTGTGCGTTGATCTTCAACTGGGCGTTGTCCCGCGGAAGATTCTCCGCAATTGTCAGGGCGTCGACATGGGGATAGTCACTGCCCCACATGATCCGATCTTTGCCCACGAGTTCCAGGGCTGCAGCAATTGTTCGCTCTCCCTGTTCTGCGACAAAATAACAGTTGCTGCGTATGTAATCGCTCGGCTTTCGCTCGAGTGGCACAAGATCATGGAGCGCTTCGTACTTGGCATCCAGACGATCCATGAGGTAAGGGGCGTAGCCACAGCCGGCTTCGACGCTGACGATCTTCAATCGCGGAAAGCGAACGAACAGCTGATCCGTGATCACGCTGGTCATCGCCGGTATCAGTTGCCCTGTGCCGCCCAGGCCGAAACCGAACAGGGCCCCGGGCGTGGTCGCGTGCCAGGGCGCGAACGGTATTGCAGCACCTTCGAAGCGGACGATCACATGGAAACAGCCGGGCAGGTCAGCCTCTTCACAGATCGCCCAGAGCGGATCGAAGTGGACATCGCCCGGACGTTTACCGTCGATGGTTTCTGGGGGTACGAACAGGCCCTTAAATCCGAGTTTCAGACAGCGTGCCAATTCCTCGCTTGCCGCGGCGACGTCGTACCAGTTCACGATCGCGATCGCTGCGAACCTGCCAGGCTCGCTCTGGGCGAACTCGGCCATCCAGTTGTTGTAAGCGCGGCAGTACGCGTTTGCCAGTGCCTGGTCATCGGTTGGAAAAGGCAGAATTCCGATGGTCGGGAACATCACGCTCTGCTCGATTCCCCACTGATCCATCCGCCGGACACGTGCAGCGGGATCGTAGTTATCAGGAGGATTGTCGTTGGCATAGGAGAGCTTGCCGGAAAAGAGTTCGAGTTTATCTACCTCCGCTCCGCCGAGTGCTGCGACCACGCCCTGCAGGACAACCTGTTCGCCGATAATCAGCTGCTCAACACCGTTGACCCGCTCGATCCGTATTGCTCGATCGCGGTATTCGGGCTCCAGATAACGCTGCCACAAATCGGCCGGTTCCAACACGTGGGCGTCACAATCGATCACGTCTGTCATCGGTAACCTACCAGCATGTCAGCGATCAGCCGCCAAAGTTTCGTCGATACCAGTCGACGATGCCGCGGCCGATGGCCTCTGGATTGTCTTCCTGAATGTAATGCGCGCCGTAGCCGACAAACTGCGTTTCGATGTTGCGATAGTTATCCGCCATCCAGGTGGCAGCGGCCGGAGGGATAATGGCGCCGGGGGATGCGTACTGCAGCAGCTTTGGTGTCTCGGATGTCCGTAACCAGGCTCCTACCGCATTGACCAGCTCGACATTGCGCTGCGGCTCTCCCGCGATCGGCAGTTCGTTGGGCCAGACGTAGATCGGGAATCGGCTCGCCGGGTCGACAAATGGTGCGCGATAGGCGTTCTTCTCGGCTTCGCTCAACGATCGGGTCAGGGTGCCGTTGCCGAGAATCTGTTCGACGAACACGTTCTGTGTGATCAGCAGTTCTTTACCCGCTTCGGGCGTTCGGAACTTTGCAAACAGCCCATCCGGGCCGCCGAGCGCTGTTAAATCGGCCATGGGAAAAGAGGGCGGGATGATGGCTTCCATGAATACAACACCCTTAACGTTCTGCGGATGGGTACGCGCGTACTCTAGACCCAGCACGGATCCCCAGTCGTGGATTACGAGAACAATGTTCTTAAGCCCCAGTGTTTCGATGAACGATTCGACGTATTGATAGTGCGTCTGAAAGGTGTAATCGAGATCCGGTTTGGCGGATTTCCCGAAACCGATATTGTCTACGGCAACAACACGTCCGATTGGCTCAACAAGCGGCATCACGTTGCGCCAGAGATACATCGATGTCGGGTTGCCATGTAAGAAGACGAACGTTTGTCCCTCTCCTTCGTCGATGTAGTGCATCTGCTGGTTGTTAATCTCGACAAAGCGGCTCGTATACGGAAAGTCGCTGCTGAACACGCCCGCGCGTGGGTCGGGTGCGGGCTGGGCTGCCACAACGGGTGCCATAGCCAACAACCAGGTGGCGAGCAGGGGCGCAAAATTTCCTGTTTTCATGGTTTTTCGTCGTTGTCTTGGAGGTGGTTGGCCAGTATACGCATCTGCCAGGCGGCGTGGCGCGACTGTGGGTGACCGCCGGTGTCGTAAGGCTCATCTGGACTAAATCAGACGCAGCTCACAGTTCAGAAAAACCTCAATCACAGATCCCAGTTGGCAGGTTGTGCCGATCTTGCTAAAAGTCATAAATGGGAATATATTCCCATTCAATGGAATAGGGAAAATATTCCCAATTCCCGGAATGGTTAGCTAAACTGCACAAGCAGGGAGAAATGCAATGTACTCGCTGAGCAAAGATTTTCGAGTTACGTCAATAATACTGACTTTGAGTTTACTCACGGCCTGCGGCGGTGGTGGGAGTTCATCCTCGCCGGTGGCTATTACGATCCGGGACTGTGGTTGAGCGACGGCTGGTCCTGGCTCAATCGAACGCCACGGTCGGGTCTCGAAGATCTCCTGCGGGATGCCGAAGGCGAGCGGCACTTTGCACGATCTACGCCGTTGTACTGGTTCAAGGACGGCGCGGACTGGTACGAGTACCGCCTGACCGGCCCGGCAGCGCTGGAACCGGCGGCG
>CBDUDJ010000114.1:0-6735 GCA_965365885.1 uncultured Gammaproteobacteria bacterium | reverse complement strand
GCCTTTCTACCGCCGACATCGTCGATGGCTTGTTGTGGATCGCACTCCTGGCAGCTGCGAGTTCGATCGTGCCGGCAGCTTCGGCACTAAGACTGCAGGTTGCAACGGGACTCGGCAGGCACTGAAAATGCGTCATCTTCTCTCCCAGATCGCAGCCGTGGCAATGTTGAGTATCCGCACCTTGCCCGCCAGGCTCGCCACATCTCTGATGACGCTTGTAGGAATTGCAGGTGTAGTCGCAGCACTACTCGTCGTTTTATCGATTGCCGCCGGACTTGAAGACATAATGCAGATCTCCGGTCCGGATGACTCCATCGTCGTGTTGCGGCTGGGCAGCGAAAACGAGATGGCGAGCTCGCTGGACCTCGAAACGATACGTACGATTTCGCAAACCCCTGGAATTCGTCGCGATAGCGATGGGCTGATGATGTCCGAAGAGATGGTCGTGGTGGTTGATCTGCGCAACAAAACCACCGGCACGGATGCCCATGTCCCGCTCCGTGGCGTCCAGTTGACAGCAACTCGGGTGCATGAAGGTTTTGCGATCGTAGAAGGCCGAATGTTCGAGCCGGGTAAGCACGAACTGGTTGTCGGGCGCAGTGTCTGGGGCAACTACGAAGGACTCAACGTTGGCTCGACGAAAAAGTGGGCTGATGTGACATGGACCGTTGTCGGTGTGTTTACAACGGCTGGATCCGTTGCGGAATCGGAAATCTGGAGCGACGTGCACACGCTGCAGCCGGTATACGGATTCGGCAGCTCGGTTCATTCCGTGCACGCCACGCTCGAATCACCTGAGTCGTTCGATGCATTTCGAAATGCGCTCGTTGAAGATGTTCGTGCGAACGTGCTCGTCGAGCGGCACCGCGATTTCTACGGCAGACAATCGGCCGTGCTGACGAGCACGTTGAAGACCGTCGGTATGATTGCCGGCCTCCTCATGGGGCTGTGTGCTACGTTTGGTGCACTCAATACCATGTATGCGGCGGTGTCTGCACGTGGCCGTGAAATTGCCACTCTGCGCGCCATCGGCTTTGGTGCCGGACCAACTGTGTTCTCGGTACTCAGTGAATCACTGGTCATCGCCGCTGTCGGTGGGTTGCTTGGAGTGGCCGTCGCTTTTATCGGTTTCGATGGGCTCGAGTCGTCAACGATGAACTGGGCAACCTACACACAGGTTGCGTTTGCGTTTAAGGTCAATACCACGTTGGCTGTGCAGGGAATCGCTTATGCACTCGCAATCGGCCTACTCGGCGGATTGTTGCCGGCCATTCGCGCTGCCCGATTGCCGGTTGCAGTCGCGTTGCGCGAAGCGTGAATGAGATGCAATGGAATTTGCTGAAAATATCTAGTTCGACACCCGAATAATAACGAGGTAACTCAGATGGCAAAAACGCACGACCATGAAATCGTTTCGATCTACCCGTTCACAGACGCTGAAGTCGATCAATTGATGGATAACTCGGTTGAATGTGTCCTCATGTGGTCGACCAAAGATGGCTGGCCCGTTGGCGTGACGCACTCATTCGTCTGGCATGATCAGAAAATCTGGCTTACCTTCGCAGAACACAGGCATCGCACGGTGGCAATACGCAGGGACAATCGGGTTTCGATAAATGTAAGCAGTCGTGGTTATCCCGCTGGAGCGAGTGGAGATTTGCCGGGAGGGGCTATTACATTTAAAGGGACGGGTGAGTTGTTCGATGACGATGACACGAAGAAGTGGTTCTATACGGCGCTCTCGTCGAAACTGAATCCCGATAACGAGAAAGGAGAAGAGTTCTTTTACAATTTGCTGGATTCACCGCTGCGGTTGGTTCTGGCTGTCACGCCGGTGAAGAAAATCATGTACAACGGCAAAACGGCCGGTGCCCATATGGTTGGAACAGTTTCCGAAGATGAACTGGGCGAACGCCTCAGCGCGGATGCCGAGCGAATGAACAAGGCGCGCGAAAAAAGAGGGTTGCCGCCCCGTTAGCCTCTGTATCAGGTTTTAGTCAGCGCGCCGGGGAGGGACTCACACTGAGTACTACGGAAAACGCACTTTTAGCAGAACGGCTATTAGCAGGACAAGAGTGGCTGGCAAAACAGGAAATCGCCCAGCTGCAGCGATTGTATGCGCAAGCCACCGATCTGATCGCGGCGGATCCAGCAGCGAACGAAGCGGAAGTCGAAGCGACCTACCTGCGATTATTCACGGCGGATGCGCATATCGGAGTTCGCGGCCAGATGTCCGTCAACGGGCCGCTGGCCTGGCTTGAATTCGTCATAACATCATTGAGCACACTACGCGGCACGCAGCACCTGATTGGCAGCCAGGTGGTGGAGATAAACAGTCTGCCGAATCTGCAGGGTGTCGGTGGCGAAGCGGTCATGACCAGTTATCTGCACGCAACCCAGGTTGGCGCGGATGGTGAGCTGTCGAGAACCATTGGCACGTATTTTTCGACCGCCACCTACATGCCGGACATGCCGGACATGCCGGAGGCGGGCTGGCAGTTTTCGGAGATGATGTTGGAGCTGCTCGCTGTGGATGCGCCCGGGAGTGAAGACAGTTAGTCGCCCGGCAAATCGGCGCTCGGCGGCATCTTGATCTCCAGCGGCGGACAGCCCTCAGGCTGCGGCTGGAGTTTGCGCCGGGCAATCGGACCTACGAACTCGAGAAACACGCCGTCGGGATCGATTGCGTGCACGATCGCGGTTTCATCATTGCCGGTTCCCGAACAGCAAGGAGCGACCTCGGAGAGAAATTCCACCCCCTGTGCCCGCAAGACGGCAACCGCCCGATCAAGGTTCGGGACCATGAGTGCGATCCGGTTTATCCCGATGTGGTTAATGGGTGCCGGGTAGGCGGGTTCGGCATTGAAAGGTTCGATCCATTGCACCAGTCGTAACACGTGGTGGTCACCGCGGCCGAGTGCTATGTCTGCGCCTTTAATGCGAAACGGTTGATCAAGCCCGTAGGCTAGCGCCTCTTCAATGGATCCACTCTCCTGGTGCAGTGGTTTGACTTCGGTGTAGCCAAGTGTGCGGTAGAACGCCAGTGACGTAGCCAGATCGCTGACGTTGATACCGATGTAAGGCATGGCGATCAGGTGCATGTCTGCAGCCGGGTCACCGTGCGGCGGGGCGGTTTCCATAAGCTTGTAGAGCACGCCTTCCGGATCGCGGAAGAACACGAACCGATCACCGGGAATGCCGTATGGTTCGGAGAGAAATTCGATGCCCTGGGACTTCATGAAGGCGACGTCGCTTGCAAGATTTGTGGTCAACAGTGCAGCGTAGGCCATTCCCAGATGATTCGGCAGGTCGTAGGGCGGTGCGCCGTTGTAAGGTGTTTTGAACTGCAACAGATCGATGTTAGCGGCATTCAAACTACCCGGCAGCGAGATGACCTCGCCTTTTGCAAGCTCGTACTGGCAGATGTCGAACATACCCAGTGCGCGTGCCATCTGGTGAGTGTTTGTCAGCGGAAAGCCGCCTATGCCTTCGGTGTAGCCAAGTGTTCGATAAAACTCTCGTGCCCTGTCGAAGTCGCGGGTGTGTGTCGCGAAATGGAAGCGTGCCAACAGGCCGATGTCAGTGTCGTTGCGGTACTCGACGCTCGGCATGACCGGTGCGATACGCTCCGGGGGCTCCGTGTTTGCGGCCAGCGTCGTCGATGCGAACGGCAACACTGTCAGCAGGATCAGCCACTTCATTACTAAGACAGGGCTCAACTCGGCAGTCGCTCGAACTCGAGCTCTGGAAAGCCCTCGTCGACCGACTCACGCAGCTTGTCGTAGTAGACGTTAGCGCCGCCGAAATAGATCAGCACCCTCGGATTCTTGTTCTCGATATTGGCGCCCATCATCCACGAGTTCACTTTGACGCCTTCGGCCATCAGCGTCTGGGCGTGAATCTCCGCAGTGTGGGCAGACCACTCCTCCTGGGCCTCCAGTCTTGGCGCGAAGGCGTCGTAGCCCTCGCTCTCCATTTTCTTGATGCAGTCGGTGATCCAGAGCACGTTCTGCTCGATGGACGTCGGCAGATTGGCGAATGGCGCCTGGGGTCCTGTGATCAGGAAAAAGTTCGGAAAGTCAGCTACGCATACGCCCATGATGCAGGAGGATTCGGTCTCCCACTTCTCCCGCAGCACCGCACCGCCCACGCCCCGGATGTCAACTGCCTCGGGCGCACCAGTGTAAGCCTGGAACCCGGTCGCGAGCACGACGATATCGACGTCGAAGTCGTTCTTAGTCGTGCGCACCCCGGTTTCGGTGATCTCGACCAGCGGTTCGGTGTCCTTGATGTCGATGAGGTGGACGTTGTCGCGGTTGAACGCTTCGTAGAATCCGTGATCGAGCGGAGGGCGTTTGGCGAACAGAGGATAACCCTTCGGGGTGAGCAATTCGGCGACTTCCGGGTCGTTGACCTTCTCCCTGATCTTGCCGGTGATGAAATCAGCCGCGGCCTTGTTGGATTCTGCGTTCGACAAGAGATCATCGAACGTCTCGAACACGAAGCGGAAGCTGCCCTGTGCCCAGTGTTCTTCGAATATGCGTTGCACTTCTTCGGGCGGTGTATCAGCAAGGTTTCTGCCAACGGGGCTGTCGAACGCCATGCCAAACACGTGGTTGCGGCACTTGGAGATGATCTCGTCGTAGCTGTCCTTGATCTCCTTTTCCCACTCTGGCGTCATCGGCCGCTGCACGGCCGGCATCACGAAGTTCGGCGTACGTTGGAATACGGCCACGTCGGCCGCCGTTTCTGCCAGGACGGGCACCATCTGCACGGTCGTCGCGCCACAGCCGATGATGCCAACCCGCTTGCCGGCATAGTCGAGGCCTTGCTGTGGCCATCGCGCAGAGTGGAAGATCGGCCCCTTGAACGAATCGATACCCTTGATGTTCGGCAGATACGGGTGGGAGATCATGCCCATGGCGCTGATGAGGTATTTGCAGGTGTAACTGTCACCGGCAGCAGTCAACACCCGCCAGTGAGCGCTATCTTCCTGATACTCGGCGCCGACAATCTCGGTATTCAGTTGTACATGGGGCCACAGGTCACACTTGTCGGCTACGAAGTGCAGGTACCGGTGGGTTTCTTCCCAACCCGGGTAGCGCTCGGACCAGGTCCATTCCTGCAGGATCTCCTTCGAGAAGGTCAGGCAGTAATAGTAGCCCTCGCTGTCGGTGGCAGCACCCGGATAGCGGTTCCACGTCCAGGTGCCGCCAATGTCGGACGCCTTGTCGAATACCTTTACCGACAGACCTGCTTCACGTAATGCGTGAATCAGCGCCAGACCGGCAAATCCGGCACCGACACCGATGGCATCGAAATCGAGCGGTTGTTGGGAGGTCATGTCCGTCTTCCCTGTACTGTGAGTTGTTGCGAGTGCGCCTCTGGCCAGGAGCGTTAAGGTAGTGCATTAGCAACGCTTATTGAAGAAATTTGAGGAGCAGGTCATGAGCAACACAGTCAACTATGGGCTTTGGTACGACTTCAGGAACCCACAGGAGTGGCGAGAGCCGTTCGATCAGTTCTATGAGCAGCGCCTCACCCAGATTGGGCATGCCGAGACACTAGGATTCGACTCAGTGTGGTTGACGGAACACCACTTCTGTGACGACGGCTATACGCCTTCGCCGTTGGTGCTGGGCGCGGCGATCGGCGCCCGTACGGAACGCATGCGTATCGGCACCAACCTCATGTTGCTGCCTCTGCACGATCCGGTGCGCATCGCTGAAGACAGCGCGACCCTTTCCCTGTGCACCGGGGGACGTTTCGATCTCGGCGTGGGGATTGGTTACCGCGAGCTCGAGTTCGATCAGTTTCAACGCAAACTCTCGCATCGGCCTTCACTGGTCGAGGAGGGCATCGAAGTGATTCGCCGCTGCTGGAGCGGGCAACCAGTAAACTTCTCAGGTAAACGATTCAGCGTGGGCGACATCGCGGTGAGTCCCGCGCCGGTACGAGCGCCTGACATTCTTCTCGGCGGCATGGTCGAACCCGCGATTGATCGCGCTGCTCGTATCGCTGATGGCTTTCTGTGCACCGGCGGCATCGGCCTCGAGTTGTATGCCGAGGCGCTGACCCGGCACGGCAAGAATCCCGAGGATGGAAGTGCCGTACTCGGCAGCTGGGCGATCATCGCGGAAGATCCTGAGGCAGAGGCGGCGCGTCTGGGCGAGCACGTGCTCTACCAGACCAACGAGTACATTAAGTGGGGTGCGTTCGGCCCGCCGGACGAGACGCCGCTGTTTGAAGATGCGCCGAGCGCCATCAAGAACGGCCTGTATGAGCTTTGGGACGCAGACCTGGCCGTGCAGAACATAGCGAGCCTCTTGAACGAATATCCGATGATTCGTGACATCCACTTCTGGGCCCAGTTTCCGGGCGAGTCCGTCGAGTCCGGCACGGAGAGGATTCGCTTTATCGCTGACAATGTGCTGCCTCGTTTGCGCGGACTCGCCCACGGATCGTCAGGCTGACAGATTTCAAAACAGTGGCCTATGCTATGCTGATTGGCCTGCGCACCGCGTTCCGAAACACAGTCATTGACGAATACAAAGGAGGAGAGACATGGCTCAAGTGAAGGTTGTGGAGACAATCAATGCTTCGATCGACCGGGTGTGGACTCAGCTCGGTAATTTTGCCGGCATTAAGGCTGGGCCGGGAATCGAGTCTGTGGATTACAACGGTGAGGGCGTGGGAATGACACGCGCCATCCACCTTGCCAACGGAACCGTGGTC
>CBDUDJ010000113.1:0-6742 GCA_965365885.1 uncultured Gammaproteobacteria bacterium | reverse complement strand
GCGCGTGAAGCTTCAGCAACTGCGCTACATCTGGGAAGTCGCCCACCACGAGCTCAATGTCTCCGCGACCGCGCAGAGCCTGTTCACCTCACAACCCGGTATCAGCAAGCAGATCCGTCTCCTCGAAGACGAGCTCGGCGTAGAGATCTTCGCCCGCAGCGGCAAGCATCTCACTCACGTGACGACCGTTGGCGAAGTCATCATCCGCATGGCGGGAGACATTCTGCGTGAGGCGGAGGCCATCAAGCAGGTTGCCCAGGAATTCAGTGACGAAAAGCAGGGCTCGCTTTCCGTGGCGACCACCCACACCCAGGCACGCTACGCACTGCCGCCCATCGTGCGGGAATTTCGTGAAACTTATCCCGCTGTGATTTTGAATATGAACCAGGGCACGCCCACGCAGATTGCGGAGCTGGCCGCGACCGGCGCCGTCGACTTCGCGATTGCGACGGAAGGTCTCGAACTCTTCAACGATCTCGTGATGATGCCGTGCTACCGCTGGAATCGATCGGTGGTGGTACCGGCGGATCATCCGTTGATCGACAAGGCGGCGGCCAGTGGTGGCTTGACGCTTGCCGATGTCGCGGCCGAGCCGATCGTAACCTATGTTTTCGGCTTCACCGGGCGCTCCAAGCTGGATGATGCGTTTACCGGTGAGGGGCTGCAGCCCAATGTGGTATTCACCGCGACGGACACCGACGTGATCAAGACGTACGTCCGCCTCGGCGTGGGCGTAGGCATCATCGCCACTATGGCGCTGGACCCCCTTGTGGACGACGATCTCGTCGTGCTCGATGCATCACATCTTTTTTCCCCAAGCATTACCCATATCGGCTTTCGCCGCGGTACGTTCCTGCGCCGCTATATGTACGATTTCATTGAGTGGTTCGCACCGCACCTCGATCGAGCACAGGTCGACGCAGCCGCTGCCTGCTCGACCCGCGTCGAACGCGAGCAATTGTTCGCTGAAGTCGACCTGCCGGTTCGTTGATCTGCCTGTTGCCTGATCTGCCAGGCGCTCAGTAGATTCAATATCTTGGTATATGCTTACTCTGCCGCAAACGTTGGATTGAATCGTGGATGTATTGTGTTTGGATCTCGAAGGCGTTCTCATCCCCGAGATCTGGCAGGCGGTAGCCGCAAAAGCTGAAATAGAAGAGCTCACGAAAACCACGCGGGATATTCCGGTATACGATGATCTGATGCAGCTGCGAATGGACGTGTTGCGCCAGCACGATCTACGGCTGTCCTGGATCGAAAAGGTGATCCATGAACTCGAGCCACTGCCGGGCGCGGCGGATTTCCTCGACTGGGCCCGCAGCAGATTTCAGATCGCGATCATCTCGGATACTTTCTATCAGTTTGCGATGCCGATGATGGCTAAACTCGGCTGGCCAACCCTGTTCTGCCATCATCTGGAAATTGTCGACGACCGGATTGTCGGTTACAGGATCCGCCAACCCGATCCCAAACGCTGTTCGGTGCAAGCCTTCCAGTCACTCAAATACCGGGTACTCGCGGCTGGAGATTCTTATAACGATGTTGCCATGCTCGAGGAGGCCGACCACGGCTTCTTCTTTGACGCACCGCAGAACGTACTCGATGAATTTCCACAGTACCCGCACGCGCCAGACTACCCGGCGCTGCAGACACTTCTGAGCGATACACAGTAGCCGCACCGCGAAGCGGGCTGTTAGTTCTGGTCGTCAGCCGGGCTACAGCCGCAGAGTCCTGAGTTCGGGATCACTTTCACTGCGACGCCATAAATAATCGAAACGCTCCGCCAGTTTGGTTGCCTGAACCGGGTCGTAACGATTGGCAAATGCCTTGTACTCGCGGTGATCGGGCAGCAGCAGAAACGCAAGTTCGTCCAGGATCAGACAACTGTGGGTATCTTCGGCAAGCTCGCCCGGGACGAGCCGGATCTCTATCTTGCTGTCCAGGCGCCGAGCCAACTCCAGAAGTCTATGACCGCGGCTGATGACGAGATTCGCAGTGTGCACAAGAATGCGCAGTGTCGCCGGTGGACCGCGTCGAACAAACGAGGAGAGTGCCGCGACAACAGCCTGATCGTCAAACAGCGCATGATCCAGAAACTGACTGTAGATTCGAATAGTTCGATTTGCCCACTGCACGCCTTCCACGATGCCGTCGCGACACGCCGGTTCGCCATCGTGTCGTAGAAGTTCAGCGTGCTCGCTTGCCGGGTTCGGTGCTTCGTCAATGATGGCCGGGCGCTCGACATCCACTACGGCCTCGAAAGGAATCGGCAGTTCCATCTCCATATTCTGGTGTGCGATTCCGGCTTCCATGAATTCGCCACCAGTGGCCAGGAAACCGCCCCGCCGATAAAATGACTCCGCGTGGCTCTGCGCATGCAGAAATACTTTGCGAAATCCGAGCTCCTTTGCGTGGTCAACAGCGCTCTGCAACAGGCGAAAGCCAATTCCATGGCGACGTTGTTCGACCAGCACAGCGATGCGTCCTATCTGTCCGCTGGGCAGCAGACGCGCACAGCCGATAGTCTGGCCGGCTTCATTGATAGCAAGGAAATGCTCTGCAGTGTCATCCTGGCCGTCCCACTCAATATCCCGGGCAATACCCTGCTCTTCGATGAAAACCTTTGCGCGGACTTCCTGCAGGGCCTTGCTTTGGCTTTCCCAGCGTACGTGGATGACGTGGACTTCCATTACTTTCGGCCTACTTGTCGCGCTCGGCCAGTTTCTGCGCAAGCCCGATATAGGCTGCGGGCGTCAGCGCTTGAAGTTCCTTTTTTGCGGTTTGCGGAATATCGAGTTTGCTGAGCACGGATTTATAGAGCTCCTCATCCATCTGCTGGCCGCGGGTGAGTTTCTTCAGCTGTTCATACGGTTCAGGCAAACCGTGTTTGCGCATCACGGTCTGTACGGCTTCTGCGAGCACCTCCCAGCTGCCGTTCAGATCGCTGGTGATCTTAGCTGCGTTGACCTGCAACCGGCTCAGTCCTTTAAGTGTTGCCTGATAGGCAATCAGGCTGTGTCCAAAAGCACTGCCTATGTTTCTCAGAACAGTGGAATCAGAGAGATCGCGCTGCCACCTGGAAACCGGCAATTTTGCAGCCATGTGGTCCAGCAGGGCATTCGCCACACCAAGGTTTCCCTCGGAATTTTCGAAGTCGATGGGATTGACTTTGTGCGGCATTGTCGAAGATCCGGTTTCGCCCTCAATCTTGTGTTGGCTGAAATAATCGATGGCGATGTAGCTCCAGATGTCGCGGTCGAAATCGAGTAGTACCTGATTGAAGCGGGCTAACGCATGAAGCCATTCCGCGATGTAATCGTGAGGTTCTATCTGAGTAGTGAATGGGTTGCTGGCAAGTCCCAGGCTCCGCACGAATTTTTCGCTGAGCGTCAGCCAGTCGACGTCCGGGTAAGCAGCCAAATGCGCGTTGAAATTACCAACGGCGCCGTTCATTTTTCCGAGTGCATCCAGCTGACTGAATTGTAAGAGTTGTCTTGTCAGCCTCTCACTTACGTTACGCAGTTCTTTGCCGAGCGTGGTTGGCGTGGCAGGTTGGCCATGTGTTCTGGAAAGCATCGGCAAGGCGGCGTTTTCCTCTGCGAGTGCTGCGATGTTTTCGATGACACTGCGCATAGTCGGCAGCATGACGCTGTCGCGAGCTTCAGTAAGCATCATCGCGTATGCGAGGTTGTTGATGTCCTCTGAAGTGCATGCAAAGTGGACGAACTCGGTGAGTGTCTGTAAGCCCTCGATGCCGGTAATTTTCTCCTTAACAAAATACTCGACTGCTTTAACGTCGTGGTTGGTGGTCGCCTCCAGTGCTTTGACGCGCTCGGCATCCGGTAAACTGAAATCGCCATGTATGGCTTCGACCGCAGCTTCCTGGGCAGCTTGCAGTTTTGCCAACTCAGGAACATCTGGTGCGTCTGCAAGTGCCAGAAACCATCTGCATTCCACCTTCACCCGCAAGCGAATGAGTCCGAACTCGCTGGTAGTGGCCGCTAAGGATTCGATTTTGCTGCGATAACGGCCATCGAGGGCGCTGATAGCGGTTAGTGGATGCTGGCTCATAGTCTTGCGATTCCGATGGCTACAGGGTGTTGTTCAATGAATCCAGCGCCGATAGTACAGGTCGGCGGTGCAAAATGAGTTGCCAGCGCCGGCCGCCCAGCTGCAACCATAGCCAGGCAAAGCGGACTCCGGCCAGCAACAGCGACCTGATCTCCTGAGCAACAGCGGGTTGTTGCAGCAATCCCGGATTTCCCGTGACCTGAATACGTTTGCCTAATGGGCTGATCGAGTGTTGGTAGATCCTTGCATACTCCGCATCGCTTGGCTGCAGCGGCAGCTCGTCGAGTTCCGCTGCAAGCCGTTTGAGAGCTTCAGGGTTGCGCGCCAGGCGCGCGGCCAGTTCGAGCAATCGTAAACCGTAGCGCAGGACCTCGGGTGTGGTTCCACTGCCACTGAGATTGCCCGATAAGGCATTGATCGCACATTCCACACCCATTTTGAAGTCGCCGTTCACCGCAAATACTTCCTCCATCGAAGCGGCGTGATGTGTCGTTATCGCGTCCTTTACTGCCTTCAGTGCAACCGGCGGTGCGGACGCGCCATTGGCACAGGCATGCACCAACTGTGCCGCCTGGACCATGCCTGATAATGCAAGCGATCTGTAATCTGTCGCTTCGGCCACGCTCACGCGGCTGGCCCCGGGCAAACAACTGAGTCCGCGGTCACACCGGTCGTTTGTATGACCCCGCCGCCGAGGCAGATTTCACCATCATAGAAACACGCATACTGGCCTGGCGTCACGGCTCGCTGTGGGGATGAGAATGTCACCAGCAACTGGCCATCTGCGCGCTGCCTGATCTGGCAACTCTGATCGCTTTGCCGGTAGCGAACTTTTGCAGAGCACTCCACAGGTAGTTCGGGGGCCGCAACCAGCCAGTTCACGTCGCTCACCGCCAGCCAGTTGCACTGCAGATCCGCAGGATCCTGTGACACCATGAGATCGCCACTGGCGCGATCTTTTGCAGCGACATACCAGGGCGCTTCAGCGCGTCCCTGTATTCCGCCGATCCCCAGTCCCTGACGTTGCCCAAGGGTGTAGTAGGGCAGGCCGATGTGCTCACCCAGCGTCATGCCTTCCATGTCGCGGATTTTGCCTGGCGTGGTGCTGAGATAGCGTTGCAGAAAATCGCTGAAACGGCGCTCGCCGATGAAGCAGATCCCAGTGCTGTCTTTCTTGCGATGATTGTGGAAACCGGCTTTGTCGGCAATTTTGCGGACCGCGTTTTTCTCAAGATCACCCAGTGGAAAAAGACACTTTGCAAGCTGCGCGTTGGGTACTGCCTGCAGGAAATAACTCTGATCCTTGTTCGAATCGGTGCCTTTGAGAAGCTGGAAAGTATCGTTGGTCCATTTACCGCGGACATAGTGACCGGTAGCAATCGCATCGGCACCCAGAGCTTGCGCGTAGTCGGTAAACTGTTTGAACTTGATTTCCCGGTTGCACAGAACATCAGGGTTGGGCGTGCGCCCGGCTGCGTACTCGGCGAGAAAAGATTCGAACACGTTGTCCCAGTATTCGGCGGCGAAATTCGCCGTCTGCAGTTCAATACCCAGAGTCTCGCAGACGCGGCTTGCATCTTCGAGATCTGCTTGCGCGGTGCAGTACTCGGTGCCATCGTCTTCGTCCCAGTTTTTCATGAACAGCCCCGAGACCTGATAACCGTCTTCGAGCAGCAGCAGGGCGGCGACAGACGAATCCACCCCACCGGACATGCCGACGATGACTGAAGTATTGCTTGCTGCACGATCGGTCATAGCGCTGTAATGCCCATTCTACCCACTGTCCTGGCGCCGCCGCGGGCGGTGTACGAAAAGTGTGAAAAGGATGAAAAGAAGGGCGCGTATTTTACAGATTTACAGAAAAATAGCGCTCTGGTGCATATAATCGCAGCTGATGAGTAACCCTGAAAACAAAACCAGCCCATTGAGTCATGTCGATGCCGCTGGCAAAGCCAATATGGTCGACGTAACTGGCAAGGCGGATACGCTACGCGTGGCGGTTGCGACGGCGCGCGTGCGAATGCAGGCGGAGACCCTTCAGGCGATCACGGATAACACTGCCGCCAAGGGAGATGTGCTTGCGGTCGCACGAGTTGCCGGTATTCAGGCAGCCAAACGCTGTGCTGATCTGATCCCGTTGTGTCATCCACTGCAGCTTGCGAAGGTGGCGGTCGATTTTTCCGTCGCAGGAAAAGGCGCCCTGGTCGTTCGAGCCGAGGTCAAGGTCAGCGGCCAGACCGGCGTTGAGATGGAAGCACTGACCGCCGCGAGCATCGCAGCACTGACCATCTACGATATGTGCAAGGCTATGGACCGGGCGATGGTCATTGAAGAGACCTGTGTGCTCTCCAAGACAGGAGGCAAGAGCGGCGACTGGGAGCGACCGGCTTCGTGAGGACTGATTCGCCTGGCTTGCGCGTTCTGTTTTTCGCCGGTCTGCGCGACGAGGTGGGTACGGGCGAGGTGAGTCTGGAACTTGCTGAAGCCTGTTCACTTGAAGACGTTTTGCGCCTTCTGCAACTTCAATTACCCACTGCCGCCATCGCAGCGCTGACAGGCGAGAATGTGCGCATTGCCCTGAACCAGACGCTGATCACGCTACCCGTGGAATGTCACCCGGGTGACGAGTTGGCGTTTCTGCCGCCCGTGACCGGCGGTTAGCCGGGTTGCT
>CBDUDJ010000112.1:0-6777 GCA_965365885.1 uncultured Gammaproteobacteria bacterium | reverse complement strand
AGGCGTCGAGACCACGCCGATCTCGCCGCCCATCACATCGAGTAGGTTGCGGCAAATCGTCAGTCCGAGGCCGGTCCCGCCGTAACGGCGCGTGGTCGAAGTCTCCGCTTGCTCGAAGGACTCGAACAAGCGGGCTTGCTTCTCGCTGGATATGCCGATGCCGGTGTCCGAGACCTTGAAAGCGACGTCAACCAGCGTATCGGTTGCATTGTTTACCTGGGCCTCGACGGTGATGGTGCCGGCTTCGGTGAACTTGACGGCATTGCCCACCAGATTAATGAGTATCTGCCGCAGCCGCAACGAATCACCGAGCAGGATGCCGTCCGCCGGGAAGTTGTCGTGTTCGGAACAGTGGTTGGTGAGGGTCAACTCGAGGCCCTTCTTGCGGACGTCGGTACGAAACAACCGCTGCACTTCGGCGAGGGTCTCCTGCAGTGCAAACGGGGTTTCCTCCAGCGTCAGCTTGCCGGCTTCGATCTTCGAAAAATCGAGGACGTCGTTGACCAGGGTGAGCAACGCCTCGGCAGAATTGCGGATCGACGTCATGTATTCGCGCTGCTTGTGGTCCAGGTCGGTTTCCAGGCTCAACATTGAAAAACCGACAATCGCGTTCATGGGCGTTCGAATTTCGTGGCTCATATTGGCAAGGAATTCGCTCTTCGCACGGGTCGCTGCCTCTGCGACCTGGCGTTGTTGTTCGGAACGTTCGCGCTCGATACGAGCGCTGATGTCGATCACCGAGCCGTCGATCACCTCGCCCTGAACCGGGTCGTTGTTGATCTGTGCGTTCAGCGACATCCAGAACGTGTGGCCGGTGCGGGTGACCCCTTCGGCCTCGAAGCCGTCCACGGCGCCGCTCTCATCCAGCAGCGACATCAGCTGCTGCGCACGTTCCTTGGTCAAGAACAGGTGATCGACGAGGTCCCGATATTCGTGCAACAGATTTTTGCTGTCGTTGAACTCGAGAATGCGGGCAAGGGTAGGATTGGCGCGGATCAGCACGCCATCCGAGGTAATCCGAAACAGCCCTTCGTTGGCACTGTCGTAGAGTGCTCTGTACTCATCGCGAGTCGATTCCAGGTCACCGTAGAGGCGAGCGTTCTCGATCGATATCGCGGCTTGAGAAGCCAGCAGACTCAGCACTTCGACGCGTTGTGAGGTGAACAATCCGGTCAGCCATCGATGCTCGATGTAGAGCACCCCGATCACCTCGCCGCGCGAGATGATCGGCAGACACATTATCGATAACGGCTGGAACGTTTTGACGTAGTTGTCCTGGGTAAACACGTCTTCGGTGGTGGCATCGCCCAGCACCAGACTCTGTTTCGTGCGGGCCACGAACTGGACGACGCTGTGCGGCACCTCGTCGCAGTCCTCCAGTGCAACAGCCGGTGTCAGCCGGCGCGTGTCGTCGCTGTCTACCGAGGCGATAGACTCGACGAACAGGCGATCATCGTGCACCAGCATCAGGCAGGCCTTCTGCGCGCCCGCGTGCTCCAGCGCTATCCGCAGCAGCTTGATCAGCAGCTGATCAAGAATGATCTCCCCGGAAATCGTTTGCGCGGCTTTCAGTACGGTGGTTGTGTCGAGCAGGCGGCGACCAAACTCTTCGCTTTGATAGCTGCCGGAAACGCTGGCAAAGTCGCGTAGCGTCAGGTCGACCAGGTCGCCCACCGTCAACGCGCCTGACTCGGCGCGTCCGGGACGATGCTCGCTGAGGTAGCTGCCGAAATCCCGCTCCAGCTGAGTGGCTTTGGTCATCGCCCCCCAACGCACATAGGCCTGGTGGGCGTTGCGCAGGAACATCCGTGCGAAATCGTGCCGCGCAGACTCGTCACACATCCGGCCGGCCAACTCATAGGCGATTGCCTCATCGTTGGCGAAACCCGACTCACGGGCTTGCCTGGCGGCGTTTTCGTAGTGTTCCAGCGCTTCAGTATCGCGACCACGCGATCGGGCCAGCTCCCCTTCGATAATGCTGGCTTTCGGAGCGGCAGACTCACACCCGTCCTTTTCCCAGTTACGTAACTTCGACAGCTCTGCTCGCAGCCGCCGCGGCTTGGGATCCGCACCCCGGCTGGCGACCAGCGCTTCACAGAAGCTGTACCAGATCTGCAACGGCGAACCGCTCAGCACCGGGATGAACTGACGTGCCTGAGCGAGTGTGTTCTCGGCTCCGACGTAGTCGTTGAACAAGACGGCGAAGTACACTCGAAGCGTGTAGACGCAAGCCAACGCGGCGTGGTCATCCGGGTTGCTTACCCGATTAATTTCGTCGCTTGACTCATCCCCCGGCGTTTCACCGAGCAGGCTGACGATCATTTCTCGAATGAAACCGGCGATGTTGACGGCGGTGACATGCCGCATCGGTGCAACTTCATCGAGCCGTTCACCGAGTTCCCGGTGCAGAGTGGTCAGCTCGGTTCCGCGCAACAGGGAATTGACGGCGTAAAACACGATACCCGCCAGTGCGAATTCGTAGTCGTGATCCGCCATGCTTTTGCGGGTGTTCTCAGCCAACATCACCAGCGTCTGGTCCAGCTTTCCCGTCCAGTGATCGACCAGCCCCGGAAGCAGCGTGAGGGCACGGGTGCTGTAACGCTCGTCGGGATATCGATGGGCCAACTGGCGCGCGTTGTTGGCCAGTACGAGGGCGCGATCAGTTTTCCCGGCCGCGACCTGGCGCACGGCCTCCGCGGCGAACGCAAACGCGGCTTCGGCGGAATAGCCTGCTGTTCGGGAGCGTATCAGGATGTCCGAAGCCAGTTTCGGCATTGCGAGGGCGCCGGCGTGATAGCCCGCGTGGATCAGCTGGGCCATCAGTCGAAACGCTTGCTTGAGACGCTGGTCGTGCAGGGCAGGCAGGTCGCTGCCAAGTGGCGCAATCGCGAGACGATACTGGAACGGCCACCAGAATCGCTGGGCCGTATACGGCAGGGCCGTTAAGCCTGACTGCGCTGCGGAGATGGCTTGACTGAGGTCGTTGCGCGCCAGATGGGTACGAATCTGCAACTCGTTGAGCGCTGCAGGGAAGTCGACCAATTGCCGTTCTGAGTCGTTGAACACGCGATCCAACTGCTCGAAGTCACCGCACAGAAACGCCGCCTCGGCGGCACTCAGCAGCAGCGCCTCGAGCAATCCGCCCGGCTCGCTGCGTTCGTCCGTATACAGCGACAGAGCGCTGCGGGCGTATTTGAACGCCGGCTGAAAGGATCCATCTCGCAGTGCGGTGCGCGCCGCGGCGAGGTTGTAGTGGGCGACCTGATCGCGGCTGCCGGTGTCGCTGTCGAAAGGTCCGCAGCCGGCATTGAAATGGTCGGCGATGAGGGTCGCATTGTCACCGTCGCGATCGATCTCGATCAATGCGGAGGTGATCAACAGATGAATTTCCGCTTTGCGGCGATCGTCCATCGTGCCGTAGATCAATGCCCTTATCCGTGGATGCGCGAACTGGTAACTGATCCGGTTGTCCTGATCATCCCGGGCACCGGCCAGCAGACCGACGCTCACCGCGCGGCGCAGGCTGGTCGAGAGTTCGTGATCGGAGGTGTCCGCTATTTTTGCCAGTAGCGACATCTCGAAGAACTCGCCACAGCACGCGCCGAACTCCAGTGCGCCCAGCGTGTCCTCCGGCAGAACCGACAGCTGCCGCTCGATTCGTTCGCGGGTGTTGTCGGAAAAGAAATGTGCCCGTATCTCGTCGATGGACCAAGCCCAATGAGCGGCGTCCGAATCGTAGTAGAGGCTGTTCTGGTCGTGCAGTTCGAACAGCAACTCCAACACCTGGGCGGGAATCCCGTCGGTCTTCGCATGAATCTCCGCGCTGAGTTCCCGGACCCGCGCCTCGGAATGCGACAGCGTGTCGGCGAGCATGCTGCGCAAGTGGTTTTTGTCGATCGGTTCGAGTTCGATGTCGGTTCGTTTGGCCAGAATTCGTGAATCGACGATATCGGGTTCGGGCGGTCGCTCGCAGGTCAGGACCACCAGCACGTGGGTGCCTTGTAGCACCAGATTGAGCGCGTCGGCGACTGCCCCCGGCGGCGTGCGGTCATAGCGTTCCAGAACCAGTGCTACCGGCGTCGGGCTCAAGGCGCGCAACAAATCCTGCAGGCATTGTTCGGTGGTGCCCCCAGCAAGCTCGGCGGCATCGTCTGGCGCACCGAACACGCCAGCCAGTTCCGGAATGAGGCCGGATAACCTCTGCGGGTCGTTCGACAATCGGCGCAGGCGTGCCAGAAACGCGTCTGCATCGTCGCTGGAACGGGATAACACCTGCCGTACCAGCGTGCTGCAACACTCCCGGAGTATCGCGAAGCCGTCGCCACCCCTTCCTGGCGCGAGCTTTATCCGTGCTGTCAAACTGCGACGTTCGGCCAGATCGGCGACCAAGACGTCGACGAACGCGCTCTTCCCCGTACCTGGCGGGCCTATCACGCGGGCGATCGCAATCTCACCGCGACCAACGCGTTGCAGCAGGGTCTCGATCGTGGCGCTTTGGGTATCGCGACCGTAAAGCCGCTTTGGAATCGTCAGCTGGCTGCGTGCGTCGGTGCGCCCGAGAGGGAACGTCTCGACGTTCGCATGACTGACCCAAAGTTCGTAGCCTTCCTCGAGGTCGCTACGTGTAGCCGCGGCGCTTTGATATCGGTCTTCGGGCTGCTTGGCGAGCAGCTTAGCGACAATGTCCGAGAGCCACGGCGGTAAGCTGGTGTTCAGCTCGCTGAGCAGCTTCGGCAGCCGTGCAATGTGCGAATGGATGAGTTCGAGTGGGTCTGTGCTCGCAAACGGAGGGTTTCCGGCGAACAGTTCATGCAGTGTCGCCCCCAGCGAGTAGAGATCGGTCCGATAGTCTACGACTCGATTGACGCGCCCGGTCTGTTCCGGCGAGACGTATGGCAAGGTGCCCGTGAGATGAGTAATGCCTGCGCCGTCCGGATACTCGCGTGGCGCCAGCGTTGCCAAGCCGAAGTCGATCAACCGGACGACTTCCTGCTCCGGGTTGCAGACCAGATTCGACGGATTGATGTCGCGATGGATTACGCCTTCGTCGTGAACGGATTGCAGCGCCTGGCACAGTTGAATTGCGATGGAGAGCTTCTGTTCGAAGCTGAGGTTGCCCTGGCGGATCAGTTCCCGCAGCGCCTCCGCCTCGATGTCTTCGAAGACAATGCGATGCTCCGCTTCGGACAGACCGATGGCGCGGACCACGTAGGGACTGGTCAGTGATTGGTTGATGGAGAATTCGTGATGGTAGCGAGCCAGCGCTTGCGGCCCGGCGGCACCTGGCTTTAGTGTCTTGACGATGACGCCACGGCCGTCGATGCGACCACGCTGCACCAGCGTGCTGGCACTTTCGTAGATGCGCTTGTCGAGGATGAGGTCAGCGCTCTCCATGTCGTGCATCATGCGCCCAGGCCCCAGCCGGACGCATCCCCCGCTTTATTCGACTTCAGGCGTGAACAGATAGCCCGTGCCGTGGATGGTGGTGATGATCTTGGCAGTCGCCGCCCGTTCGCCGAGCTTCTTGCGCAACTGACCGACCAGCACGTCGATGTAACGATCATCCGGAAACCACTCGCGGTTCCGAATGCGGTTCATCAGTTGGTCCCGGTTCATGACTTCGCCGGCCTTCTCGATGAACGCCAGCAGCAATTGGTATTCGCCCGCCGACAACTGCGCGTGTTCACCTTCGGGTGAGGTCAGCTCACGTTTGTTCAGATCGAGTGTCCAGTCGTCGAAATGGCGAATGTGATTCTTGCGGCGCTGGCTTTGCTGGATGTGCACGCGGCGAATCAGGTTGCGTGACCGGCTCAACAGCTCTCGCGGATCGAACGGTTTCGTCACGTAATCGTCGGCGCCGCTTTCCAACCCGAGAATGCGATCGATCTGTTCCTGCTTGCTGGTCACCAGAATGATGCCGATGTCCGACCCGGCACGGATTTCCCGTGTGAGGGTCAAGCCGTCCTTGCCTGGCAACTTGATATCCAGCAGCACCAGGATGATGTCACCAGACTCGGTGATCAGATTGACGACTTCGTCGCCGCTGCCGGTGGATGAAACCCGAAAGCCTTCGTCCTCGAAATAGGACACCAGTTGCTCGCGAGTGATGGGCTCGTCCTCGACGACGAGGATGTGTTCCTGTTCGGCCATAATTCCCTGTCCTGCTACGCGCGGCTACCTGTCGCGCTTGGCGCACCTTCTGCGCCCCTGATGTAAGCTGTTATGGTACTGAATTTCAACGGGTAATGGTGACGTTGTGCCGCAGTTCACACTGGGATCGGGTGGGTGGTCAAGATTCCGCTTGGTGAGCTGAGTTCTGAAGCACTCGAGGGAGTGATCGAAGAATTCGTAATGCGTGAGGGTACCGACTACGGACACCGCGATTACACCCTCGATGAGAAACGATCGCGAGTGTTGCGGGCGCTGGAGAGCGGCGCCGCAGTGATCACGTTTGACCCGCAAACCGGAAGCTGCAGCATCGTGCAGTCGGACGATATTCAGACCTGACGTCCTCGACTGCGCGCCTTGACCGACGCATTGTTGGGCGCCGCCAACCGTCTGTCAGTCGGGCCCTACCGGTAATCGATAGCAAGCGGCCTGAACATCACAAAATTCTTATATTTCAAGGAGTTCAGCGAAATATAGGGACCTGTTATGTTGAATCGATTCGCAGCGCACCTGTGCGTTGGAATTGCTGCACTGTGTGTCGGCGTCTCCGTCGCTGACGCGACGATGAGACTGGACCGCACTATCGTCCGGTTTGATCCCGCGGGACCG